>JAGOBT010000114.1 GCA_017999135.1 Burkholderiaceae bacterium | reverse complement strand
CAGCCCAACAACGGCGAGCCGGCCAGCCCGAGGAGAACCAGGCTCGCGTCGATCGCACGGATCGCAGCGATCACGTCGCGCGCCTGGCGCTCGTCATGGGCGATGGTTTTGTAGAGCGCGCCATGCGGCTTGACGTAGCGCACCGTGGTGCCGGCAGCCGTTGCCAGCCCCTTGAGCGCACCGATCTGGTAGATCACGTCGGCCACCAGGTCGGCGCTGGCCACGTCCATGTTGCGCCGGCCGAAGCCGGCGAGGTCTGGGTAGGCCACATGGGCGCCCACGACGACGCCGCGCTCGGCAGCGCGGCGCAAGGTCTGCAGGATGCCTGCGGCGTCACCGGCGTGGAAACCGCAAGCCACGTTAGCACTGCTGACGATGCCCAGCATGGCGTCGTCGTCGCCCATGCGCCAGGCCCCGAGGCTCTCGCCGAGGTCGCTGTTCAAGTCCATGGCGTACTTTCGGTGCGTGGCTACATCAGGCTGGGCAGCCACAGCACAACTTGCGGAAACACATAGATCAGCAGCACCGCCAGCACCAGCAGGCCGAAGAAGGGCAGCGCGGTGCGCGCCAGATAGGGCAGCTCACGGCCTGTCAGCCCCTGCAGCACAAACAGGTTGAAGCCGACCGGGGGCGTGATCTGCGCCATCTCCACCACCAGCACCACGAAGATGCCGAACCAGATCAGGTCGATGCCGGCCGACTGCACCGTGGGCAGCAGCACGGCCATGGTCAGCACCACCATGCTGATGCCGTCGAGAAAGCAGCCCAGGATGATGAAGAACACCATCAGCAGCATCAGCAGCCAGAACGGCGACAGGTGCAAGCCGCCGATAAAGGCCGCCACCTCGCGCGGCAGGCCGATGAAGCCCATGGCCAGCGTCAGGAAGGACGCACCAGCCAGGATCAGGCCGATCATGCAGTACACCCGGCAGGCCGCTGTCAGCCCGTCCTTGAAGGCAGCCCAGGTCAGCGAGCCTTCAAGCCGGCTCAGCACCAGCGAGCCGGCCACGCCCAGCGCAGCGGCCTCGGTGGCCGTGGCCAGGCCGGTGTAGATCGCGCCAATCACCAGCACGATCAGCGACAGCACCGGGATCAGGTGCCGCCCGGCGCGGATCTTGTCGCCCAGGCTCATCGCCGCATCGGCGGCCGGAATCTGGTCAGGATGGCGCAGCGCCCAGAGGATCAGATAGCCGCTGAAGATGGCCATCAGCCCGATGCCCGGCAGCACGCCGGCCACAAACAGCTTGGCGATCGAGACATCGGTGGCCACCGCGTAGACGATCATGATGATCGACGGCGGGATCAGCAGGCCGAAGGTGCCCGCGCCGGCCAGTGACCCCATGCTGATGGCATCGGGGTAGCCGCGCTTCTTGAGCTCGGGCAGCGTGATCTTGCCGATGGTGGCGCAGGTGGCCGCACTGCTGCCGGACACCGCCGCGAAGATGCCGCAGCCCACCACATTGGCATGCAGCAATCGCCCCGGCAGCCGGTTGAGCCAGGGTGACAGCCCGGTGAACAGGTCGGCCGTGAGCCGGCTGCGGAACAGGATCTCGCCCATCCACAGGAACAGCGGCAATGCGGTCAGCGTCCAGCTGCTGGTGCTGCCCCAGATGGTGAACACCATGCTGTCGCCCACCGGGCGGCTGGTGAACACCTCCATCGAGAACACGGCCACCCCCAGCAGGGCCAGGCCGATCCAGAAGCCCGATGCCAGGATGGCGATCAACAGGGCGATCAACAGGAAAGCGGTGATGATGTCCATGGTGTGGCCGTGCCGTCCTGTTGTTATTCCATGCGGGCGGCTTCACCGCCGCTGGCTTGCTCGAAGCTGCCGCCCGTCGCCCGCGACCAGGCCGCATCGGCCAGGGCCACGAACAGGCCCAGGCAGCCCAGCGCCATCGCGATCTGCGGCAGCCACAGCGGCGTGGCGTCAGCGCCCTGCGAGATGTCGTTGGTGGTCTGCGACACCCAGACCAGGCGCCAGGCATAGGCCGCCAGCATGCCGGCGAGCGCCAGCCCCAGGGCCAGGCTCCACCATTCCAGGCCGCTGCGCCAGGCCACCGGCAGCCGCTGCAGCAGCAGGGTGACACGGATGTGCTCGCCCTTCTGCAGCGTGGCGGGCAGCGCCAGAAACAGCGCGGCGGCAATGCCGTAGCCGGCATAAGCATCGAGCCCACGCAGGCCCCAGCCGACCTGGCGGTCGATGATGCCCAGCATCACGCAGACGAAGGTGCCCAGCAAAGCCAGGGCCGCCAGCGCCATCAGCGCGGCATAAAACCGGTCGAGAAGGTGGCGCATGGTGCGGTGGCCCGGTGATTGCCTTATTTGTTGTAGGCGTCGATGACGGCCTGGCCATCAGCGCCGGCCAGCTTGAGCCATTCGGCGGTCATGCGGTCCCCGATGGCCTTGAGCTCCGTCTTCAACCTGGTGTTGCTGCGGTCCACCGTCATGCCCTTGGCCGCCAGCTCCTTGAGGTATTCACCGTCACGCTGCTCGCTCACCTGCCAGCCGCGGTCACCGGCGGCGACGGCGGTCTTCAGCAGCGCAGCCTGTGTGGGCTTGTCCAGCGCGTCGAAAGCCTTGGTGCTGACGACCACTGCATTGCGCGGCAACCAGGCGTTCACATCGTAGAAGTACTTCACCTGCTCATGCAGCTTGCTGTCCACACCGCTGGCGCTGCTGGTGAGAAAGGCATCCACACCACCGGTGGCCAGGGCCTGCGGCAGCTCGGCCAGCTGGATGGTGACCGGCTGCGCGCCGGCCAGCTCGGCAATGCGTGTCGTCGCCGGGTTGTAGGCGCGCATCTTCTTGCCCTTCAGGTCGGCCAGCGCCGCCACCGGCTTGCCGCTGTAGAGCGACTGGCCGGGCCAGGGCACGGTGTAGAGCAGCTTCATGCCCTGGCTGGCCAGCAGCTTGTCCAGGGCCGGGCGGCTGGCGGCATCGAGCTTCTTCGCGGCCGGGTAGGTGGTGGCCAGGAAGGGGATGGAGTCGACGCCGAACAGGGCGTTCTCGTTGGCCGCGCCGGAGAGGATGAACTCGCCGATCTGGGTCTGGCCGGTCTGCACCGCCCGCTTGATTTCGTTGGCCTTGAACAGCGACGCGCCGGGGTGCAGCGTGAGCTTCAACTTGCCCGCCGTGGCCTTGTCGACCTCGTCGGCAAACCACTGCAGGTTCTGCACCTGGAAGGTGTTGGGGCCATAGCCCGAGGGCAGGTCCCATTTGGTCTGCGCCAGCGCGCCGCCGCAGGCGGCAGCGCAGGCCAGGATCAGTGCGAGTTTCTTCAGCATCAGGGTTCTCCTCAGGCAGCAGCCAGTTGGTGGTTCAGCAGGTCCGTCACCAGCATGCAGCCGGGTGCATGGGTGATGGCCAGGGGCGGTGCGGCTTGCACCAGGGCGGCCTGCGGCGTGACGCCGCAAGCCCAGAACACGGGCACCTCGCCCGGCAGCACATCGACTGCGTCGCCGAAGTCGGGCCGGGCCAGATCGGGGATGCCGATCTGCGCCGGGTCACCCACATGGACCGGCGCACCATGCACCGCCGGGTAGCGGGCGGTGATCTGCACCGCGCGGTCAACATCCTCGGGCTTCAACGGCCGCATGCTGACCACCAGCGGCCCGCGGAACGGGCCCGCCTCCAACGTGGGCAGATTGGTGCGGTACATGGCCACGTTGCGGCCCTGCTCGACATGGCGCAGCCGGATGCCGTCGTCCAGCAGCGCCTGCTCGAAGCTGAAGCTGCAGCCCAGCGCAAAGCTCACGAAGTCGTCCTGCCAAAGGTCGGCGATGTGGGTGGGTTCGGCGACCAGCACGCCGTGGCGCCAGACCCGGTAGCGCGGCAGGTCGCAGCGCATGTCGATGCCCACACCCAGCGCCGGCAGGCCCACCTCGCCCGGCTCACCCATGGCCAGCACCGGGCACGGCTTGGGGTTGCGCTCGCAATAACGCTGAAAATCAGCGGCCAGTGACTTCGGCAGGATGACCACATTGCCCTGCACATGCCGCGCGGCCAGCCCGCTGGTGTGACCGCTGAAGCCAGCGCTGCGGCAGGCTGCACGCACCTGCACCGGGCTGCTGCCGGCACCGGGCGCTGGATGAGTGTATGGATGATTGAGCATTAATTGTTCAACAATTAATGAATGTTAGCCCTACATTCACCGCCGTTTCATCAGTGAAAACCCAAGTCCTGCTGAGCAATCACCGCCGCCGTGTGGTGAGATCGGCAACAACCCCGGCGGCGCCACCCAACGATCCCAACCGCATGACCACCACTGCGTCCTCCACCACCACGACCACCCAAACGCTGAGCGAGCGGGTGGCCGAGCAGCTGCGGCAGAAGATCACGCAGGGCGAGTTTGCACCCGGCCAGCGCCTGTCGGAACAGGCCCTGAGCGAGAGTCTGGGCATCTCGCGCAACACGCTGCGCGAGGTGTTCCGCATGCTCACCAAGGACGGCCTGGTCAGGCACACGCCGAATCGAGGTGTGTTCGTGGCGATTCCCACCATCGCGTCGATCATCGACATCTACCGGGTCCGCCGGTTGATCGAATGCCAGGCCCTGTCGCAGGCGTATCCGCACCATCCGGCGAAGAAGAAGATGCGCGAAGCGGTGGAAAACGCACTGCGCTGTCGGGCGGGCCGCGACTGGGTGGGCGTGGGCACCGCCAACATGGCCTTCCATATGGCGATCGTCGAACTGGCCGACAGCGAGCGGCTCAACCTGCTGTTTGCGCCGGTGCTGGCCGAACTGCGGCTGGCGTTCGGCCTGCTGCGCGACGCCGAATTCCTGCATGCGCCGTACGTCGACATGAACGTGAAGATCCTGGAACTGGCCGAGGCCGGCGAATTCGCCGGTGCCGCCGCGGCGCTCACCGACTACCTGGTCCACTCCGAGCGCATCGTGCTGGCTGTTTACGCAAGGCACATTTCCGAGGCCGGTTGGGGTAGCTGACTCCGGTTCGAGGAGGCAGTAATGACATTCAGCCGCTGCTCGTTGGCAACGTCTCGCGCGCGTGCGGTTCCTGGACTGGCAGTGCGGATTCCGCCCGAGTGCCTGCGGTGGACGTGCCAGTGGCGTCCGGGGCCGAGCAGCTGCTGGCAACGGCGTCCGCCGTGCTAAACGCCCCACGCTCGAGCTCGCCAGCGGCCAGCATGGTCTTCTCGACATCCTCTGCCTATCCGGCCAACACTCCTTGCCCTGCGACTCGCTCCCCAACTCGCCGGGACTTCGTATGGGGAGGAGTTTGTCGAGGCGCCCGTGGCAGATTGCGAAAACGCTGTGCCCACAACGCAAGCGCCGCGCGCTTCTCCGGCATGTAGTCATGGCGGTCGTAGTGGCGGGCCTGGATGCCACCAAGCCCGTGCGATTGAATCTGCGCGCGCACGTCACTTGAGACTCCGAGCGCCGCCATGTGCGTTTCAGCCGTGCGCCGCAGATCCCGCATCGAAAACGGCCCGCGCTCAAGCTCGCTCGCGGCCTGCATCGCCTTCGCGATTTCTCCGACCAGCAGCGCCACCGTCTCCTTGCGCAGCGGCACGCGCCCGTTCGTGCTGAAGAGCGGCGACTCCATGCGTTCGGCCTGCGCCAGGCGCGCGCGTAGTGCGGGCACCAGGTCCGCGTGGATGGGCAGCACATGCCGACGCGGGTTGGCATGGCGATTCCGCCCCTTGGGGTCCAGCAGGGTCAGCGTGGCGCCAGAAGCGTCCACCATTTGCGGCGTCAGGCGCAGCACCTGTGTCGGTCGTTGACCACCGAGATACATGCAAGCTACCAACGCACCCCTTGCGGGACTGTCGGCCGCGCCCTCGACGCGGCGCCAGAACGCATGAAGCTCGGGAAGCGTCAGCGCGCGGTTCAGTGCCTTCGAGAACTGAGCCAGGCTCGGCAGCCGGTCGGCGGGGTTGACCTGAATGTCGAAGGCCGTCATCGCCTCGGGCAGCGTCGGGTCCAGGCCCGCGCGCATGGCCATGCTGAAGGCAGCGCGCAGGAAGGCTCGCAGCTTGGCGGCGGTCCGCCCCTTGCCGGCCCCGATCAGCCGTGCGAGCACGTCGCGCAGTTCCGCGGCCTTGATCTGTCGGACCGGGCGGGCGGCCAGCTTCGGGAACGGGCCACTGACGTGCAACTTGAAGATCGACTGCGCGTCGTAGTGCGACTCCCGACCCTGCAGGCTGCCGACGTAGACGCGGAACATCGCCGCAAGACTGCCGCGCGATGCGTTGCGCATCGCGGCCAGCGCCGCTTCAGCAGCTGCGGCCTTCGCCGCATCGCGCTCCTGCAGAAAGACTCGCACGTTGTTGCCGGCGCCGGCAAGCCGCACCAACTCGCCGGCCTTCTCGCGCGCTTCGTGCAAGGTCATGCCCGCCGTGCCGTGGGGGTCGTAGTCGGCCACTCTCAGGATGTCGCGCGTGCCATCGGCGCACGTGTAGCGGTACCTACAGATCCGTGCGCCGGACGGCGTGCAGCGAATGGTGAAGCGTCCCCGGCCGCGCACACCGGGGTCGGTCAGCCACACGTCCTTCTTGCTCGCCCTGGCCTTGCTGGTGGCCGCATCGATCTCGCGTGCCGTGATCACGCCTGCGCGCGCACCCGCGTTTCGCGTTGTCCGGAGTGCAGTCGCTGCCGCAGTGTCTGTTGCCGTTTCAGTTGTAGTTCTCGAAGTCGGCGCGAAGCTCGCCGGCGAACTGCGTGGTCAGCGCCGCCAGCAGAATGGTCAGGGTGGTCAGTCGTTGTTGCCCGTCGATGACCTCCCCAGGCGGCTTGCCTTCTTCCTTGATGAGCACGATGCTGCCCAGGAAGTAGGTGTCGTCCTTCTCCTTGGTGAAGAAGTCGACCAAGTCGGAGAACAGCTCTCCCGCCTGCACCTCGGTCCATGCGTACGGCCGCTGGTAGGAAGGGATGGAGTAGTCAAAGTCGGAGCTGAAAATCTTGGCGAGCGGAAACTCGGCTCCGCTGATCTTCTTGGTCCTGCAAACTCCCTGGCCTTGCTTTCTGCAACCATTGTTCAATCATGGTGAGGGACAGGAGCGTCGCTGGAGAGGAACGGCGCGCGATCTGGCAGGCAGAATCGCCAAGGCGCATGCGGGCATCCGCGAGCGCCACTTCGGGCGATTGCGGGTGCCCTCGCTAGTTGATGCTGCAGACCTTCGATCGCGCGCTCAGGCGCTTGCCTCCCGGCACAGTCCTTGGCGATCAAGCTAAACATCTGTATACGGCTCGCTGTGGGACTCTCCGCAAGGGTGCCTGTGAAGCCGCGGCCTCCGGGCCAACTGCAGAGGCGTTCCCGGACTGATTGCGGAGACGAAAAGCCGCTAAGCTGTTGATTTGTAGGACTTCTGCTGAGAACTTGAAAACCGGCGATGGGAAACCGTCCGTGAGTTCGAATCTCACCGCTTCCGCCAGGTTGCATGCCCGTTGCTGATGCCGCGGCCTGCCGGCCGACAGTCGAATTGACCACAGCCGATCGGCCGAGGACGGTGTCACATTCACGCCCCCAGGCCTGGGCTCACCTGCGCAACATGCCCACACCCTCCGCATCCATCCCCCGCGCCGCCGCCTGGATGGCCGGCTGGCTGACGCTGATGGTGGTCATCGCGGTGGCCGGCCGGGAGGCCACACGCGAGCTGTCGGTGTTCCAGGTGATGCTGCTGCGCTCGGTGCTGGGCCTGGGGATGCTGTGGCCGCTGATCCATGCCGCTGGCGGCATGCAGGCGATGAAGACCCAGCGGCTTGCGCAACATGTGGCGCGCAACGTGGTGCACTACGCGGCCCAGTACGGCTGGTTCGTCGCGCTCACGCTGATCCCGCTGGCCCAGGTGGTGGCGCTCGAGTTCACGATGCCCATCTGGTCGGCCGCCCTGGCCGTGGCGTTTCTCGGCGAACGCATGAACCGCTGGAAAGTGCTGGCCGTGGTGCTGGGCCTGGCCGGTGTGGCGGTGATCGTGCGGCCAGCAGCCACCGGGCTGAACCCGGGCCAGCTGGTCGCGCTGGCCGCCGCGGTGGGCTTTGCAGTGTCGGTGGTGCTGGTCAAGTCGCTGACCCGCACCGACACGGCGATCCAGGTCAGCTTCTGGATGCTGGTGGTGCAGAGCGTGATCGGCCTGGTGCCCGCGCTGCTGGTCTGGCAGTGGCCGTCAGCCCAGGCGTGGGGCTGGGTGGTGGTGGTGGCGTTCTGCGGCGCGTTTTCGCACTACTGTTTCGCCCGCGCGATGAAACATGCCGACGCCACGGTGGTGGTGCCGATGGACTTTCTGCGCGTGCCGCTGACCGCAGCAGCGGGCTGGGCGGTGTATGCCGAGCGGGTGGACCTGTTCACCGCACTGGGTG
>JAGOBT010000113.1 GCA_017999135.1 Burkholderiaceae bacterium | reverse complement strand
GGCGGTGGCGGCCGAACTGCGCGCCGACAGCCGCATCGCCACGCTGGAATTCGCCCGCGCCCGTGCCGAGATCGCCCGCACCGGCCGCCCCGACCTGCTGGCCCGCACCGAGCTGCTGCGCTGCGCCACCCAGGTGGCCAGCCTGCAACTGGGGCCTTGCGCCGCGTTCGAGGCGCTGCGCACCGATGCCGCACCCGCAGAACGGGCCTATGCCGACCACCTGCTGGGCAAGCTGGACCGGGCCCAGATGGCGCTGCTGCCGCCGGCCCAGCAGGCCGTGGCGGCCCTGGCCCCATCCACCACCGACACCACCGCCGCAGCCGCGCTGCAGGCGCTGGCCGATCCGGTGTCGCGCCTGGTGGGCGCGGCGGTGCTGCTGCAGACCGGCCGGGCCGGGCCGCAGGTGATCCAGCAGGCGGTGGACACCGCGTCCGCCCAGGGCTGGCGCCGGCCGCTGCTGGCCTGGCTGGGGGTGCAGCGGCAGCGCGCCGCCGGTGCCGGCGACAGCGCCGAGGCGGCCCGCCTGCAGCGGCGCATCGACCTGGCCGGCGGCACCCGATGACGGCCCTGGCAGGCCAGCGCCGTTGCGGCGTCAGTCCAGCTGCACGAACACCCGGCCGCCCTCGATCCTGACCGGATGGCTGCGCACCGCCTCGGTCACCGGGTCACACAGGGCCCGGCCGTCGCGCACGTCGAACTTGCCCTGGTGCAGCGGGCATTCGATCTCGTGGCCGTCCAGGAAGCCGTCGCACAGGCGGGCGTTGCCGTGGGTGCAGAGGTTGTCGGTGGCGTAGACCGCGTCACCGACGGTGTAGACCGCGATGTCGCGCCCGGCCACGATCACGCCCTTGACATCGTCGGCCGGCAGGTCGTCGGCCGACAGTGCGTCGACCCAGGTGGTGTTGCCCATGGTGGCCTCAGATCGGGTAGATGATGGAGTTGGGGATCATCTCGGAGTCGTAGATGCACTCGCGCGATGCGAACTTCAGGCCGGCCGGCGTGCGCACCACGGTGTCGAGGTAGCGGCCGACGTTGAACACGGTGGACACCTCCGACAACTTGGTGCGGAACACCGCGTAGTTGGCCTCGCAGCGCCAGCGGCCGTCGGCCGCCTCGCGCACCACCGGTGCGCCGACCACATGGCGCTGGTAGTACGGGTCGTGGAACAGTGTTTCCTGGATGCCGTAGACCCGGTCCTTCAGCATGCCCTTGCTGGTGAAGGCCAGCGTGGCCAGCGGAAAGCCGCGCTCGTGGTTTTCACGCGGCTGCAGGCGGTAGACGCAGTCGTCGGTGAAGAACTCGGGCCACAGGTCCCAGTGGTTGGAATCGACCGCGCTGGCGTAGTCGGCGTACAGCTGGTTCAGCGCCTGCCAGTCTTCGAAGCTGATCGGGGCCGCCATCGCTCAGCCTTCCATCACGTCGCGCCAGTAGCGGTACATGCCGCGGATCAGCGTCTCGGTCACCATGTGCTCGGTGTCGCCCACGTCGCGCCCGCCCAGTTCGGCCACCGCGCGGTGGAAGGGCTTGCTCTCGAAGGCCTGCTGGCTGAACTCGATCACCTCGCCGTCGTCGGCCGAGACGAAGCCGGCCGGGCCGAACAGGTTGGCCTGCGTCAGCCGGCGTTGTGTCATCTCGTCGCTGTCATCCTCGAAGCCGAAGTGCGTCCAGACGAAGTCGAAGCTGCCGGTGCCGGTGGGCTGGATGTGGCGGGTGGACACGCTGTTGACCTGCTGCTGCAGGATCACGCTGGGGAAGATGGTCGTCATGACAGCGGTGGGCCCGCCCCACCAGGGCTCGGGCACGATGTCCAGGAAACTCGGGTCCTGCAGCTGCATGCCTTCCTTGAAGCTGGACACCTGGGTCACCTGGCCGCCCTGGCCGCCGGTGCCGCGGGTGGAGATCATCGCGGCGTGGCGGTGCTTCGCATCCATGCGCAGCATGCTCTTGTTGTCGGCGCGCCAGAGGCCGAAGGTGACGAACCAGGTGTGCAGCAGGCCCGGGTGGTACGGGTCCTTGATGTTCTCCTGCATCAGCTTCCAGTTGCCCGGGATGCGCTGGCGGTTGTAGCCCAGGATCTTGAGTTTTCGGCCGTTGAACAGCCGGTCGAAGTAGCCCAGGATGGTGGGGCCGAGGTAATCCTCGAAGGGCTCGACATCGGGGTCGAACGACGCGAAGACCACGCCACCGCGGGTGGCCACCTTCAGCTTGGTGAGCCCGTGGTCCGCTGTCTTGAAGTCGGCCGGCATGCCGCCGTGCACCTGGCCGTCCTGCTTGACGCCGCGGCGGAACGGCACGCCCTGCAGATCGCCCTTGAGCGTGTAGTTCCACTGGTGGTAGGGGCAGACGAATTCCTTGCGGTTGCCGTGCCGCTCACGGCAGAAGCGCATGCCGCGGTGAGCGCAGACGTTTTCCACCACGTTGAGCTGGCCATCGGCATCACGCGCCAGGATCACCGAGCGCTCGCCGATCACCGTGCGCTTGAAGTCGCCCGGGTTGGGCACCTCGGCCTCCAGGCCGATGTAGCACCAGTGGGCCTGGTAGAAGAAGCGCTCCAGCTCCTTCTTGTAGATGTCCTCGCTGGTGTAGGCAACGAACGGGATGCGGTGGGTGCCGTCACCCTCCCACACCGGCGGATCGGGGAAGACTGTGGATGTCGACGGCATGGGGTGTCTCCTGAGGATCAGAGCCGCTCTTCGCGCCACAGGCCCAGGGCCTGCTGCACCGGGCGGTCGGAGAAGCTGAAGAGCACCGCGTCGCGGTCGGCACGCAACTGCAGCGTGTGCCAGGACGGCACGACGAACACGTCGTTCTCCTGGAAGCGCCAGATGCAGTCGCCCGACGGGCCGCTGAGGCGCGCCTCGCCGCCCCCTTCCAGGCACACATGCACCGAGCCGTCGGTGGCGCGCACCGGCCGCGTCTCGAATCCGGCCGGCAGCCGCTGCGCAAAGGCGCCCATCGTGGGCATCGGCGACGCACCGGTGGCCGGGTTCACATAGCGCAGCTTGAAGCCGTGGTGGGCGTCGGGCGTACCGTGCGAGATGGCGACCAGCGACGCCCGGGTGCGGTCGAACGGGTAGACGAACAGCCTGGCCGGATCGGCCGGCCGGGGCTGGTCGTCCAGCGGCACCATGTTGGCGCCGTAGCGGGCCAGCGCATCGCCTTCCGGCCGCAGCGGCTGCTGGGTCTGTTGCGCGCCGCGTTCGGCGAAGCCGGCCTCGAGAAAGCGCACGATCGGAATGTCCAGCCCGTCCAGCCACACCACGGGCTGGTCACCCAGGTTGCCGTGGTCGTGCCAGGTCCAGGCCGGCGTGATGATGAAGTCGCCGCGGCGCATGGTGGTGCGCTCGCCGTCCACCGCGGTGTAGGCGCCCTCGCCGTCCAGCACCAGGCGCAGGGCGGTCTGGGTGTGGCGGTGGGCCGGCGCCACCTCGCCCGGCAGGATCAGCTGCAGCCCGGCATACAGCGACGGGGTGATGCACGACTGGCCGCGCAGCGCCGGGTTCTCCAAGATCAGCACGCGGCGCTCGGCCTCGTCGGCCGAGATCAGGCGGCCGGCCTCCATCACCTGGTCACGCAGGTCGGCATAGCGCCACAGATGGACCTGGGCGGCAGAACGGGGCTGCGGCGGCACCAGGGCGCCCAGCACCTCCCACAGCGGGGTCATGTGCTGCGTGCCGATGCGGCCGTAATAGTCGGCACGCTGGCGCAGGGCGTCGGGTGAAGGCGGGGCGGCGTGCAAGGGTGGTCTCCTCGGGCGCCGCGGGTGGGGCAGGCAGCGGCGGCCAGGCCGGATCATTCCTGCCCGGCGCCATGCGGCCAATAGAATCACGTGAATGTGATGTATCACTGGCCGTGATGGAGCGCGCTTGGAGCTGACCGACATCGACCTGAACCAGCTGGTGCTGTTCCAGCAGCTGATGGTCGAGCGGCGCGTCTCCAAGGTGGCCGAGAACCTGGGCCTGACCCAGCCGGCCGTCAGCAACACGCTGGCCAGGCTGCGGCGGCAGTTCGGCGACGACCTGTTCGTGCGCACGCCCAAGGGCATGGTGCCCACGCCGTTGGCCGAGCAGATGGCCGGGCCGATCGGCGAGGCGCTGGCCCTGCTGCACAACGGCCTCAACCCGCCGAGCCGGTTCGACCCGGCCAGCGTGCAGCGGTCGATCACCATCGGCATGACCGACATCGGCGAGATCGTCTTCCTGCCCGACTTGCTGGCGCACCTGCGGCAGGTGGCGCCCGGGGTGGCGCTGACCACGGTGCGCACCACCGCCAGCACCCTGCGCGAGGACATGGAAGCCGGGCAGGTGGACCTGGCCATCGGTCCGCTGCCGCAGCTGAAGGGCGGGTTCTTCCAGCGGCGGCTCTTCCGCCAGCGCTATGTCTGCCTGTTCCGGCAGGGCCATCCGCTGGACCGTGGACAGATGTCGCTGGCCGACTTCCAGGCGGCCGAGCATCTGGTCATCGTGTCGGCCGGCACCGGGCACGGCAAGGTCGACGACCTGATCCGCCGCGCCGGCATCGAGCGCCGCATGCGGCTGACCGTGCCGCACTTCGTGAGCGTGGGCCACATCCTGCAGCGCAGCGACATGGTGGCCACCGTCACCGAGCGGCTGGCCGAGCGCCTGGCCGCGCCTTTTGGCCTGCACTACCTGCCGCATCCGATCGACCTGCCGGACGTTGCCATCAACCTGTTCTGGCATGCCAAGGTGCACCGATCGCCCGCCCACCAGTGGCTGCGCGGGCTGGTGTTCGACCTGTTCGGCGACGACACCACGCCAGCCCAGCCGCCGGCGGCAACGCTCAGCCGGGCGCCGCGTCGTCCCGTGTGAACTTGGGCGCCTGGCGGCCCTCCGGCGTGCGGCGGAACACCACCTTCACCGGTGCGCCGATCTGCATGTCGGCTTCGGCCATGTCGACCAGGTTGGTCAGCATGCGCGGGCCTTCGGCCAGCTCGACATAGGCCACGGTGTAGGGCGGGCTGGCGCGGCGCAGCGTGGAAAACGCATGGATGCTGCCGCGCCCGCTGAGCGGCACCCAGGCGGTGTTGGCACTGCCACAGAAGGGGCAGATGCCGCGCGGGTACCAGTGGTGCCGGCCGCAGTCGGTGCAGTGCTTGCCCAGCAGCCGGCCTGCTTCGGCGGCCTGCCAGAACGGCAGGTTCTCGGGCAGGGCGGCCACGAACGGGTCGGCGAGGAAATCAGGCGGGGTGGCGGACGTCATGTGCGCTCCAGGATCAGGGTGGCATGGGCATGGCCTCCGCCCAGCACCAGGCCGGGGCCGCTGGCCAGGGCCAGCTGGCAGCCGGGCACCTGCACGGCGGGGTGGGCCTCGCCGCGCAGCTGGCGCACGGCCTCGATGACCTTGGTGATGCCGCCGCGGTTGGCCGGGTGGTTGTTGCACAGGCCGCCGCCGTCGGTGTTCCACGGCAGCGCGCCGCGGCCCGACACCAGGTTGCCGTCCTGCACGAAGGCGCCGCCCTGGCCCTTCTTGCAGAAGCCCAGGTCTTCCAGCTGCAGGATCACCATGATGGTGAAGTTGTCGTAGACCGATGCGTACTGGATGTCCTGCGGCCCCACGCCAGCCTGGGCAAAGGCCAGCCGGCCCGACACCTCGGCGCCGGTGCGGGTCAGATCGACCAGGCCGCCCTGGTTGGTGTGGATGGTCTGGCCGCTGCCGCGCAGGCGCACCAGCGGGCGCTTCAGCCGCCGCGCCACTGCGGCGCTGGTGACGACCAGGGCGCCGCCACCGTCGGTGATGACGCAGCAGTCCATCTTGTGCAGCGGGTCGGCCACCACGCCCGAGGCCAGCACCTCGTCCACCGTCACCGGCTTGCGCAGCAGCGCGTCGGGGTTGTGCTGGGCATGCAGCGACGCCGCCACCTTCACCCAGGCCAGCTGCTCGGGCGTGGTGCCGTATTCATGCATGTGGCGCTGCGCGGCCATGGCGTAGATGGGCGCGATGGTCCACTGGCTGGCGCTGTCGAACGCGGCCTCGGGCCGCTCAGGCGGCAATGCACGCGGCTGCACCCCCACCGACAGGCCGGTGCTGCGCGGCCGACCGGCCAGGGTGATCAGCGCCACCGAGCACTTGCCCGCCGCAATCGCCGCCGCCGCATGCTCGACCAGCGCGATGTACGAGCAACCGCCCAGCTCGCTGCCGTCCATCCAGCGCAGGCGCAGGTTCAGGTAGTCGGCCATCACCAGCGGCGTGCCGCCGGGCACGTCGCCGGCGCAGAAGTAGCCGTCCACCTCGGCCAGGCTGAGGCCGGCGTCGGCCAGTGCACCCAGCGCGCTGTCGGCATGCAGCTGCGCCACCGACTTGTCCGGCGCGTGGCGGGTGGGGTGTTCGTAGGCGCCGCAGAGGTAGGCGCCGGAGTCGTGGGTCATGGTGGAGGCATCCTGTCAGTGCACGGCGCGCCCGTCGGCCGGCCAGTGGCGGGCGCGCAGGGCTTTCTTGTCGATCTTGCCCAGCGCGGTGAGCGGCAGCGCGGGCAGGAATTCCACCCGCTTGGGCGTGGCCACCGTGCCCTTGGCCGCACGCACCAGGGCCATCAGCGCCTCGGCCTCCACCGCCGCGCCCGGCTTCAGCTGCACGCAGGCCTGCACCAGCTCGCCCCACTTCTCATCGGGCACGCCGATCACCGCCGCAGCGGCCACCGCCGGGTGGGTGCAGAGCACGTCTTCCACCTCCTTCGGGTAGACGTTGAAGCCGCCCGAGATGATCAGGTCCTTCTTGCGGTCGACGATGTAGAACAGGCCGTCGGCGTCCTGGTAGGCGATGTCGCCGGTGTGCAGCCAGCCACCCGCCAGCGCGGCGGCGGTTTCTTCGGCGCGGTGCAGGTAGCCCGACATCAGCAGCGGGCCACGCACGCAGATCTCGCCGCGTTCGCCCTGCGGCACCTCGTGCCCCGCATCGTCCAGCAGGCGCACCTGCATCAGCGGGCTGGGGCGGCCCGCAGCGGCCAGCTGCGCATCGCTGAGGCCGACATGGTCCTGCCGGTTCAGGATCAGCAGCGAGTTGGGCGCCTCGGTCTGGCCGTAGCTCTGCAGCAGCACCGGGCCCAGCAGCTGCAGCGCCTGGCGCAGGCGCGCGGGTGAGGCGGGCGCGGCGCTGTAGATCAGCGTGTGGAAGCGCGACCAGTCCACCTCGTGCGTGCGGCCGCTGTCGAGCAGGGTGTACAGCATGGTGGGCACCAGCCAGGTGACATTGCAGCCGAACTGGTGGATGGCGTCGATGAAGCTGCCGGTGGCATAGCCGCGCACCAGGGTGACGCAGCCACCGCGCATCAGCGTGGGCAGCACCAGCGAGCCGCCGCCGTGCGAGATGGGCGCCACGCACAGGTAGCGGATGTCGGCCGGCCAGTCCTTGGCGGCCAGGTCGATCACCGCATTGGTGGCCAGCGCCCGGTTCGACAGCAGCACACCCTTGGACCGGCCGGTGGTGCCGCCGGTGTAGGCCACGCGGACGATGGTCTCGGCATCGCCCACCGGCTGCAGCGGCTGCGCCAGCGGCGGGGCGGCGGCCAGGGTGGGCAGCAAATCGGTGAAGCCCGGGATGTCGCCCAGCGCGAACCAGGCGTGCACGCCGGCGCATTGGCCGCGCAGGGCCTCGCCGCGGCTGCGGTGGTGGGCATCGACGATGGCGATGCGGGCGCCGCAATCGGCCAGGATGAAGGCATGGTCGGCCTCGCTGCCCAGCGCGTGCAGCATCACCGAGCGCAGGCCGCGCAGGTAGGCGGCCGCCGCGATGGCAAACACCTCCCAGCGGTTGACACCGAGCTGGGCCACGCTGTCGCCCGGCTGCAGCCCCAGGCTGTCGAAGTGCCGGGCAATGGCGCCGATGGCCTCACCCAGCTGGCGGTAGGTGCGCGTGGCCTCGGCATTGGCGAAGGCGTTGCGCTCGGGAAAGCGGCGGATGGCGGTCAGCAGCAGGTCGGCCACGGTGCCGCCGCGGCTGGCCTGGTCAGGGGGAATGTCGGGCATGGTGGGCAGCGTTCCAGGGCAACCGCATCTTGGCCGACGGCGCACACCAGGGTCCGTCACCTTGGTGTAGCCCGGCACCGATGCGGCCGGGTGTTCAGGACGCGGCGGCCAGCGGCTGGGGGCCCGGCCGGGGGCGGGCGGGGCCAGGCGTCACGCCCGCCCGCCCACCACCACGGCGCCGATGCTCACACGTCCAGATCGATGCGGATGCTCGCGTTCGGGTTGCGCTCGGCCCCTGGCGCCCAGGATGGCGACGTCAGTGCCTCGGCCCAGGCGCCCTTGACCACCTTGGTCGTGTCCACACGCCCCCCTCGCTGCAGCGCCCCGTTACAGTCGATCCGACCGCCGTTGTCCCGGCGCCCCACCAGCCCGCC
>JAGOBT010000112.1 GCA_017999135.1 Burkholderiaceae bacterium | reverse complement strand
CGGGCCAGCGCGTCGCCCAGGTGGCGCTGCACCCGGCGCTGGTCGAACTCGAACTGTGCGCTGCGCTGGTAGCCCGCCAGCGCCTGCTGCAGCAGCGGCAGGCCGTCGGCCGGGCGGCCTTCGGCGGCCAGGCGTTCGCCAGCGTCCTCGCGCACCAGGCTGGCATCGGGTGAATCAGGCTGCTGGTCGATCTGCGCCAGCAGCCGTTGGAACTGCGCCTGCGCAGCCATGCGCTGGCCGGCCAGGTGCAGCGTGCGGGCATGCCGGCTGCGCGGCACCCAGGCGGTGCTGAAGTCGGCACCGCTGGTGCGCTCGGCGATGTCGGCCGCCTGGCCCAGCGCGGCGGCGGCGGCGTCCAGGTCGCCCTGCTGCTGCAATGCCAGGCCCAGGTTGCCGTACAGGGTCTGCAGCTCGGCCTCGTTGCGCCTGGGCAGGGACTCGGCCATGGCCACGGCCTGGCGGTTCAGCGCAATCGCCTCGGCATGGCGGCCCTGGGTGCTGTGCTCGGTGGCCAGCTCCATCAGCGCGGTGACGTTGCCACGCTGGCCGGGCGCCAGCTGCGCAAACAGGGCCTGCGCCTGCTGCAGCGCGTGCAGCCGGGCGGCGGCCTGGTCGGCCTGGTCGCGCAGGCACATGCCGCGGGTCATCCACCACTGGGCGCGCAGCGGGTCGGTGTCGCGGCCGGCGCGGCGGATGCTGTCGTCGGCGTCGGCCAGCAGGCGGCGGCAGTCGGCCAGGTTGCCGCGCCGGTAGGCCCGGGTGGCGGCTTCCAGCTGGCCGTGCAGCACGTTGCCGTGCAGCGGGCCGAAGTGCTGCAGCACCAGGGCCAGCTGGCGCTGCTGCAGGGCCTCGTAGGCGGCATCTTCGCCCAGCTCGCGGTAGATGTCGGCGGCGGTGCGCAGCAGCTCGATGCGCAGTGCGGGGTCGGCGGCGAACTGCGCGTCGATGCGGGCGGCACTGCGGTCGAGCAGGGTCTTGGCGGTGGTCTGGCCATCGGGCTTGCCACCGGCCAGGCGCGGGTCGGCGGCGCTGAACACGCCGAGCAGAAAGTCCTTCACCGCTTCGGCGCGGCGGGCCTGGGCGCGGGCCTCCTGCGCCTGCCACACCACGCCGCCCACGCCGACCGCCAGCGCCAGCACCAGCGCGCTGCCCAGCGCCACCGGCAGCCGGTGGCGGCGCACGAAGCGCACCAGCCGCTGGCCGGCGCCCAGCCGGTGGGCGCGCACCGGCTGGTGCTGCCGGTGGCGGCGCAGGTCGTCGGCCAGCGCCGCCACCGACGGGTAGCGCGCCTCGGGCGCCGGCTGCAAGGCCTGGGCGACGACGGCGTCCAGATCACCGGCCAGGGCGCGGCGCAGCGCTGCGTTGGCCGCCACGCGGGACGGCAGCGGCGGCTCGTCCGGCGCGGCGTCGCGCCGCTGGCCGGCGGGTTGGGGGCGGATGGCCGGCTGGTCGGTCAGCAGCTCGAACAGCATCAGCCCCAGCGCATACACGTCGGTGGCCACGCTCACCGGGCCGCCGGCCAGCTGCTCGGGCGCGGCGTATTGCGGCGTGGCCAGCACGCCCTGGGCACGGGTCAGCACGGTGCTGTCGGCGTCTTCGGCGGGGTCGTCCGTCTCGCCGGCCTGCAGCAGCTTGGCGATGCCGAAGTCCAGCAGCTTGACCTGGCCGTCGGCCGTCACCAGCACGTTCACCGGCTTCAGGTCGCGGTGGGCCACCAGCCGGCCGTGGGCATGGGCCACCGCGTCGGCCACCTGGTCGAACAGCGCCAGCCGGGCGTCCAGCGTCAGCTGGCGCTGCTGGCACCAGGTGGTGATGGGCAGGCCGTCCACCGCCTCCAGCGCCAGCCAGGGTTGGCCGTCATCGGCCACGCCGGCGTCGTAGAAGCGCGCGATGTGCGGGTGCGCCAGCCCGGCCAGGATGTCGCGTTCGCGGGCGAAGCGGGCGCGCACGCCGGCGGCGTTCAGGTTCTCCAGCAGGTGCCGGTGCGGCAGCTTCAGCGCCACCTGGCGGGCATAGGCGCCGTCGGCCCGCTCGGCCAGCCACACCACGCCCATGCCGCCGCGGCCCAGCTCGCGCCGCAGCTGCCAGGGGCCGATGCGCTGGCCGGCCTGGTGCGCGGGCGGCGCGTCGGCCGAAAGTGCCAGGCGCGGGGCGCTGAGGTAGCCGTCGGCCAGCGCATCGGCCTGCTGCGCCAGCACCGCGGCCAGCCAGGGGCGCAGCAGCGCCTCGTCAGGCGGCAGCGCATCCAGTGCGGCGGCGCGCTGGTCGGCGGGCAGGGCCAGCAGGGCATCGAGCCGGCGCGAGAACGCGGGCCAGTGGGCGGGCGGGCAGGGCAGGGCAGTCATCGCTGCCTTGGCCAACGGGCGCGGTGGCCGGGAACGGACATCAGGCCCTCAGGACATCAGGCCAGCATGGACCGCAGCAGCAGCCGGGCCTTGTCCCAGTCGCGCCGCACGGTGCGGTCGGTCAGGCCCAGCACCTGCGCGATCTCGTCGTCGGTCATGCCGGCGAAGTAGCGCATCTCCACCACCTGGGCCAGGCGCGGCTCCACCGTGGCCAGGGCGGTCAGCGCCTCGTCCACGCGCAGGGCCTCGGCGTCGCCGTGTGGATCCGCCAGGCCGTCGCCCAGCACGGTGTCCAGCGTCACATGGGCGGCGCCACCGCCGCGCCGGTCGGCCGCCTGCTCGCGCACCAGGTCGACGATGACCGAGCGCATCACCCGCGCGGCATAGGCGTAGAAGTGGCCGCGGCTCTGGAACTGCAGCGCGTTCACCCGGCCGGCCAGGCGCAGAAAGCTCTCGTGCACCAGCGCGGTGGTGTTGAGCCCCGGGGCGCCGTGCTGCGCCGCATGCAGCCGGGCGCGGGCGATCTTCTTCAGCTCGGGGTAGGCCGCGGCCCAGGTGGCGGGGGCGGCATCGTCGGGGGCGGTGTCCATCGGGCGGGCGGCGGTGGCGTTGGAATCTTCGCACGGCCCTGGCTGTCGCTCAGGTGCTGGCCGGCGCCGCCGGGCCCGGCCACCATGCGCCCGCACTCAGGAGACCTTGCCATGGCCCGCGCCGCAGACGGCTCGCCGCTGTTGCCGCCCGCATCCGCCACTGCCGCGAGGTGGCCATTCCTGGCCCCGTTCGCCACCCGCAGCTTCCGCTTCCAGTGGCCGGCCGACCTGTGCACGGCCTGGGCGCTGGAGATGGAGACGCTGATCCTGGGCTGGTACGTGCTGGTGCAGACCGGCTCGGTGCTGTGGCTCACCGCCTTCGGTGCGCTGCAGTTCATCGGCACGCTGGCGTCGCCGCTGCTGGGTACGCTGGGCGACCGGCTGGGCCTGCGCCGGGTGCTGGCCAGCATGCGCTTTGCCTATGCGGCGCTGTCCGGGGTGATCCTGCTGCTGGCGGCCACCGGGCAGCTCAGCCCCTGGGCGGTGCTGGCGGTGGCCGGCGTGGCCGGCATGCTGCGCCCGTCGGACATCGGCATGCGCACCGCACTGGTCAGCGCCACAGTGCCGCCGCAGCACCTGATGGCAGCCATGGGCATCGCGCGCACCAGCATGGATTCGGCCAAGGTGGCCGGTGCGCTGGCGGGCGCCGGCGTGGTGGCGGCCTTCGGCATGGTGGTGGCCTATGCGGCCATCTCGCTGATCCACCTGGCCGGCGCGCTGCTGACCTTGCGCACCGACAGTGGCCGCCATGCGGCACCGGCTGCCACCGGCCAGGCCCCTGCAGCCCGCCCGTCGCCCTGGCGTGAGCTGCGCGAAGGCCTGGCCTACATCTGGCACACGCCGGTGCTGCTGGCGGCGATGGCGGTGGCGGCACTGGTGAACCTGAGCGCGTTTCCGTTCAGCGGCGGGCTGATGCCCTACATCGCGCGCGACGTGTTCATGCTCGACCAGCGTGGCCTGGGCTGGCTGGTGGCCAGCTTTGCCGGCGGGGCGCTGGCGGCGTCGGTGGCCATGGGGGCGGTGGGCGGGCGGCTGCGCCCGGGCCGCACCATGCTGCTGGCCTGCGTGGCCTGGTACCTGTGCCTGTTCGGCTTTGCCGCCACCCGCCAGCCGGCGCTGGCCATGGTGCTGCTGGCAGCGGCCGGCGCCTGCCAGAGCACCAGCATGCTGGCCTTGTCGATGCTGCTGCTGCGCAGCAGCGACCAGCGCTTCCGCGGCCGCATCATGGGCGTGCGCATGCTGGCCATCTACCCGCTGCCGCTGGGCCTGCTGCTGGCCGGGGCGCTGATCCCGCGCCTGGGTTATGGCTGGACAGCGGGCCTGATGCTGGGCAGCGGCCTGCTGCTGGCCGGCGCCATCGGCCTGGCCTGGCGCGGCCATCTGTGGCAGGCCGACGCGCCGGCCAACCAGCGCAGCTGAGCGCACCCACCCCCATGTTCACGGGGGCTGGGCGATGTCCGGCGGCGGCCGGTGGTGCCGTTGGCTGGGCAGGTGGATCTGCCGTCGCAGGGACGGCAGCACCCGCACTGCCAAGGAACCCACCATGCTTTTGCGCCCGACTTGGGCCGCCCCGACGGCGGCCACGCTGCTGCTCATCACCACGCTGCTGCCGCTGGCGGCCCATGCCGGCCGTGCCCAGGTGGGCATCGGCATGGGCACCTGGGCCAACACCGACCTGGACGGCGCCAGCGCCAGCGGCCAGAGCTGGCGTGACGGTGCCCCGCTGCAGACCGCCAGCGACGCTGCCGCGCCGCCGGCCAAGGACTGGGCCACGGTGGCGCTGCAGGTCGACGGCGTGGCACGCAGCACGTCGGCCCGGGCCGAGGTGCAGGCCCAGGCGCAGCTGCGCAGCAGCGGCCAGCCCTTCAGCGGCAACGGCATGGTGGCCGCTGACGTGGACGCCGGCACGCTGGCACTGCAGTGGCGCAGCAGCCTGGCGCAGGACGCAGGCACCCCGCGCGAAGGTTTCGCCCGCGGCCATCCGTATGCCGAGTTGTGGGAGACCTTCGAGGTGGTCCATGCGATCGACCGGGCGGCGCCGGTCGACGTGGTGCTGAGCCTGCGGCTGTCGGGCCTGCTGGATGGCCATGGCGGCCGTGCCACCGATCTGGCCGGTATCGAGGCCTACCTGCATCTGGCCGGCGTGGACACCGGCGAGAGCCACCTGGCGCTGGCCCCGGTGTGGCGCAGCGAAGCAGGCGTCAATGGCGCTGTCATCCAGTTCTCCGGCCCGTTGCTGTCCAACGGCTGCAGCGTGGCGCGTGGCGTGTGCAGCGGCTTCGTCGGCGTGTATGCCGCGCTGGACCTGCGCGGCCGCACGCCGGGCGCTGCGGCCGACGCCTGGCAGACGGCCCGCGCGCCGCTGGACCTGTCGTTCACCGGCCAGCTGGCGCTGCAGGTGAGCGACGGCGTGACGCTGGTGCGCGGCGATGTGCTCGATCCACTGTCCGGCGTGGCCTGGGCCCGGGTGTCCAGCGTGCCCGAGCCGGCCACGGCGGCCAGCCTGCTGGCCGGCCTGCTGCTGCTGTTGTGGCGGCGGCGTGCGGGCCAGCGCCAGTCCACGCCATCCCAGTTCCGCCATGGAGAACACCAATGACCCGCTGCCCATGCACCCCTGCCGCCGTGCTGCTGTTGGCCGCCCTGGCCAGCCTGAGCACCCAGGCTGCCACCCAGAACCTGGTGACCGCGACCAGCCGTGCCTCGGTCCAGACGATCGATGGCAAGACATTGGGCAAGGTGAGCGACCTCAGAGACGAAGGCGCCGGGCCCCTCGCGCTGGGCACGGGCAGCGACGACCTGTTCGGCCAGCGCGAGGTGGTGCAGGGCTATGACGGCCGCTGCGTGGTGATCCTCACCGGCGCGCCCTGCCAGGGTGGTGAAGATCCGCTGACCACCCAGACGGTGCTGAACCCCAGCCAGCCGCTGACGGCGCAGGAAGGCACCTCGGCCTCGGGCAGTGCCAGCGCCCATGCGCGTGCCGGCCGTGTCGGTGCCAAGGCCTCGTCCACGGTGTCGGTCGGGCGCAGCCACGCCACCATCGACCCGGCCAACCCGGGCCAGTCGATCCCCGGCAGGCTGATGCCGACCGGCAGCGCCGGGGCTGGCGCATCCGCGTCCACCCGGCACACCAACACCCTGCTGGGGCCGGCGGGCGGCCTGGCCACCATCACCCTCAGCGGCGTGGCGTCCAGCCACCTGTTCATCGACAGCACGCCCGGCCTGGGCAACACCGCCGGCATGACGATGGTGCTGCAGGGCAGTGCGGCACCGCCGGGCCAGCGGTGCAACAACCTGTCCCTGGGGTGCGCGGCGTCGTTCAGCTTCGGCCGCTGGGCCGACCCTGGCAACGGCGGCCCGATCGTGCTGGGCGACGACCAGCGCGCCTTCGACGTCAGCTTCCAGGCGCGCCCCGGCGACACCGTCACGCTGTGGGCCTACGTCACTGTCTCCACCAGCAACATCGGCACGGCCGATGCCTCGCACACGCTGAGCATCGACACCATCACGCTCAGCGATGGCTTCGGGTTTGCCGACGAGTCAGCATTCGTCCGCAGCGGCAACCGCTACGTGTTTGCCGCCGCTGCCGTGCCCGAGCCGGCCAGCGCAGCCTTGTTGCTGGCGGGGCTGATGGCGGTGGCTGGGTACGCCTGGGTCAGACGATCCGGTCTTCCGGCTTGCTGATCTTGCCCATCGGCGCGTAGCGCGCGCTGGGCGCCAGCGGGTGCTCGGCGGCGCTGCCGTCCCACACCGGGTCGGCGATGCCCTCGAACACCTCGCGCAGGCGCTGGCCCCAGGTGCTGTGGATCATCTGGAAGTACGGGTTCTGGTCGTCAATGCAGACCATCTGCTCGGTGCGGAAGCTGCCCTCGCGGTAGACCAGCAGGTCCAGGGGCAGGCCCACGCTCAGGTTGGACTTGAGCGTGGAATCCATGCTCACCAGCGCGCACTTGGCGGCTTCGTCCAGCGGCGTGGCGGGGGTCAGCACGCGGTCGAGGATGGGCTTGCCGTACTTGCTCTCGCCCACCTGGAAGAAGCAGGTCTCGCGCGTGGCCTCGATGAAGTTGCCGGCCGAATAGACCAGGAACATGCGCATCGCCTCGCCCTTGATCTGGCCGCCGAAGATCATGCTGGCGTTGAAGTCGATGCCGGCGGCCTTCAGGCTGGGGCCGTCCTGCTGGTAGACGCGGCGCACCGCCGCGCCCAGCACCCGCACCGCGTCGAACATGCTGTCGGCGTTCCAGATCGTCAGCGCCGGCTGGTCGGGGCCGCGGTCGATCTTCTCGAGTTGCAGGATCTCGCGCACGCTCTGGCTGATGCTGAGATTGCCGGCCGACAGCAGCACCATGAAGCGGTCGTCGGCCTTCTCGTAGACCATCATCTTGCGGAAGGTGCTGATCTGGTCGATGCCGGCGTTGGTGCGGCTGTCGCTCAGGAACACCAGGCCGGCGTTCAGGCGGATGCCGATGCAGTAGGTCATGGGATGTGGTGGTCTGGCTGGCGCCGGCTGCCTGTGGCAAGCCGGCAAACCCGCGAGGGTATCAGCCCGCGCCGTGGCGCTGCCGCACAGCCAGCAGGCCCGCCTCGGTGGCGCGCAGGGCCTGGGCGATGTGGGCCTCGGTGTGGGCCAGGCTCAGGAACATGTTGTGCTTGGGATGCAGGTAGGCGCCATGGCGCAGCGCCTCGGCGCAGAAGGTGAAGCCCTTCTCCCAGGCCGGGTCGTCATCGAACAGCACCAGCGGCATCTGCACCGGGCCGGTCTGGCGGATGCCGATGCCCAGCGCCGCGGCCTGCTCTGCCAGGCCCTGGCGGAACAGGCTGCCGATGCGTTCCAGATGGGCCACCAGGCCATCGCGCCGGGCCACCGCCAGCGTGGCCAGGCCCGCCGCCATGGCCACGCCGCCGGCCCAAAACGAGCCTGTGGTGAAGATGCGGCCGGCCGCGTCGCGCAGCGCGTCGGTGCCGGTCACCGCGGCCAGTGCATGGCCGTTGGCGATGGCCTTGCTCCAGGCCGAGAGATCGGGGCGGATGCCCAGCGGCTCCCAGCTGCCGGCCACATGCAGGCGCAGGCCGGTGCGCACTTCGTCGAGCACCAGGGCGGCGCCGGCGCGGTCGCACAGGGCGCGGGCGGCCCGGGCGAATTCAGCGCTGGGCAGTTCCTGGTCGATGCCCAGGTCGTGGCGGATCGGCGCCAGCAGCACGGCGGCCAGGTCGGGCCCGGCTTCGGCGGCGGCGGCCTCGAGGCTGGCCAAATCGTTGTAGCGGAAGCGGATCAGGTGGGCGCGGTCTTCCGGCGTGGTGCCGGCCGGCACCGGCGTGCACCAGGGCGCGGCGCCGTGGTAGCTGCCCTGGGCGGCCAGCACCTTGCGCCGGCCGGTGGCCGCGCGCGCCACCATCAGCGCCACCGTGGTGGCGTCGGTCCCGTTCTTCTGGA
>JAGOBT010000111.1 GCA_017999135.1 Burkholderiaceae bacterium | reverse complement strand
TGGACATCGTGTGGCCCATTGTGTGCGCGCAGCGCAACCCCCAACAACCCCAACGGCGAGCGGCCTGACGGCCGTGTCATCCATGCAATACTGATCCGAGGCCGGCACTTCGAACCGGGTGACAACACACCAGGATGCTGCCGGACGGCGCGCATGATGGACCCCAACGCCCCCCACGCCGACCCGCCCGATCCAGGCACCCAACCTGAAGCCGACGCGGCTTCCCCCCCTGGCCAGCGGGCCGCCGACAGCCTGCCAGACCCGGCGCCAGCGTTGCCGCCAGACTTGGCGGATCCACCCGTGCTGCAACCGCCCGACGCGCCGCCTCCCGAGCCGGAGACCGGCAGCGACCGCTTCTTCTGGGTGGCGCCACCGCAACCGGCCGCCGACAGCGAAGACGCGCGCGTTGTCACATCGGCCTGGCAGGACCAGGCCCTGTGGTCGGCGGTGGGCTCGTCCATCGGCGACTCGATCTTCCAGTGGCGCATCGTTGCCGCAGTGGCGGGCATCCTGGGCCTGGCGCTCACCGTGGCCGCCGGCAGCAACTGGTTCGGCACCGGCCACGCGGCCGGCGTGTGGGCCACGGTCGGCGTGCTGCTGCTGGCCGCCGTGCCCTACCTGCGCCAGCACCTGGTGTCCGACCAGCGGGTGGCGCACTGGACACAGGCCCGTGTGGCCAGTGAAGACCTCAAGCAGGCCATCTACCGCCACCTGATGGGCGTGCTGCAACCGGTGGCCGGGGGCAGCCAGCCCGACCAGTCAGCCGTCAACCTGGTGCGGCGCATCCGTGCCATCAAGAAGAACGTGGCCGACCTGGCCGGCGTGGCCGCGGCCGTCTTGCCGCCCGAGAGCAACGACCGCCCGCTGTCGCTGACCATCGAGACCTACATCGCCCGCCGCGTGCAGGGCCAGATGAAGTTCTACCGCACCAAGGGCGAGACCAATGGCCGCATCACGCAGCGGCTGCGCCATGCCGAGCTGGTGCTGGGCCTGGTCACCGTGCTGATGGGCGCCTGGGCCAGCGGCCTGGGCAGCGTGCCCGATGCTGCCAGCCTGACGAGCGCCATGCCCGGGGCCGGCTCGGCTGCGGTGGAGGTCGCGGCCAGCGCGGCGGCCGCCGGGGGCAGCCTGGTGCGCGCGCCCGGCATGCCGGCATCGGCTGCGGCGTCGGCGCCCGAGGGGTTGGGCACCGCAGCATCGGCGGCCGATGGCCAGGCCGGCGCCACGCCGGTCAAGCCGGCCGCCCCGTCGTCCCAGGGCGGCTGGCTGGCCATCCTGGCACTGCTGGCTGCGGCAACCGGTGCGATCACCACCTACCTGGCGGCCAGCCGGCATGCCGAGCTGGCCGCCAAGTACTTCGCCACCTATGACCGGCTGAAAGACCTGCTGGCCGAATGGCGCGTGGCGCCCGACCGCAGCCAGCCCGAGCGGGTGGCCCGCTTCGTCGATGCCGTCGAGAAGGCCATCTCCGACGAATACGGCGGCTGGGTCACCGACTGGGCGGCCACGCGCCAGTTGCAGAAGTAGCACCCGCTGCGCCGCAGCGAGAGCACCCTCCGAGCGAAGGCACCATGGGCTACCTGCCGCAGTTCAAGAACGACCTGTTCATCAGCTACCGCCGCACGTCCAACGAGGGGCAGGACCCGTGGGTCGACAACTTCTGCGCCAGCGTGCGGGCGCAATTGCGCGACCTGGTGGGCGACGTGCAGATGTGGCGCGACACCGCCGAGCTGCGCGCCGGCGACGCCTGGCGGCCCGAGATCGCCGAGGCGGTGGATTCCACCGGCATCTTCCTGGCGGTGATCTCGCGCACCTACTTCGACAGCGACGAATGCCGCAAGGAGCTCGACCGGTTCCTGGGCCGACTGAAGGCGGGTGACGGTGCGGGTTTGCCAGGTGGGGGCCGCAAGCTGGTGCCGATCTACAAGCACCCGCCCAAGCCCGACCAGGAACTGCCGCGTGAACTGGCCGAGATCGGCCACCACGAGTTCTTCAACCTCAACCCCAAGCCCTGGCGCGAGCTGGACCCCAAGCGCGACTACGACGACTACCACGAGCGCCTGGGCCGCGTGGTCTTCGACCTGATGGCCGCGCTGGAAGAACTGCAGGGCCTGCAGAAGAAGCAGGCGCTGGGCAAGGTGTTCATCGCCAACGTGGGCCCCGAGCTGTTGCAGGAACGTGAACGCCTGCGCACCGACCTGCGCCAGCGCGGCTTCCTGGTGGTGCCTGAGCATGAATACCTGTGGAACGCCGACGACCACCGCGAGCGCATCGCCCGTGATCTGGGCGAGGCGCTGCTGTGCATCCACCTGGTGCAGCGCCAGGCCAGCATCGAGCCACTGACTCCGGCACGCACCCGGCTTCAGTTGGAGCTGGCCCATGCCGAAATGCAGCAGCGGGGCCGCCCCGCGCCGCTGGTGTGGATCCAGCCGGCCCCCGACACCGATGCCACCACCCGCAGCCTGGTCGACTATGTCGAGAGCGACCTGGCCAATGAAGGCGTCGACTACCTGCAGGGCAGCCTGGAAGACCTGAAGACGCTGATGCTGGACAAGCTGCCCAAGCCCACGCCCAAGACACCCCCCAAGCCGCGCGAAGTGGCGGTGCTGGTGGAAGAGGGCGACCTGGCCGACCTGGGCCCGCTGAAGGCGCTGCTGGCCGACAAGCTGGGCGTGGAGCCGCGGCCGCTGAAGTTCAGCCGCGCCACGCCCAAGGATGAAGAGCGCCTGGCCC
This sequence comes from Burkholderiaceae bacterium, assembly GCA_017999135.1. Classification (GTDB taxonomy): domain Bacteria; phylum Pseudomonadota; class Gammaproteobacteria; order Burkholderiales; family Burkholderiaceae_C; genus Pseudaquabacterium. The sequence goes on along the minus strand of JAGOBT010000111.1, from coordinate 5,657 downwards.
GCACCCTGGCTGCCTGCCCGCAGGCCATCATCTTCTGGCACCGCCAGTCGGAAGACTGGGTCTTCGACCTGATGGACCTGGATCCGCTGGCCGACCGGCTGGGGTCGGAGCGCCTGTGCATCGTGGCCGCCGGTGAAGGCAGCGACGAGAAGGCCAGCTTCACCACCAAGAAGGCGCGCATGGTCAATGCGGTGGTCAGCAGCGGCGAGGCCGAACTGCGCCGCTTCCTGGATGGTGCGGCATGAGCACGACGGTGCGCAGCGCCGACACCTATGCGCTGATCGCGGCCAATCCCTTTCCCGGCCTGCGCGCCTTCAAGCCGGGGGAAGCCGACCGCTTCTTCGGCCGCCAGCAGCAGATCGACGAACTGGTGGCGCGGCTGGCCGAAGTGCCGTTCGTCGCGGTGTCGGGCGCGTCGGGCTGCGGCAAGTCGTCGCTGGTGCTGGCCGGCCTGCTCAACGAGTTGAAGCGCCGCCACACCGACGACTTCGAGACCGACTGGCGCCCGGTGGTGATGCGCCCGGGCAACCGCCCCATCGCCAACCTGGCCGCACCGCTGGCCGAGGCCCTGGAAGCCGAGCCCGCCACCGCCACACCGGCCCCCCGCGAGGCCGGTGACGCCACCACGCCGCGCACCGATACGCTGTACGGCCAGCTGCGCCTGGGTGGCCTGGGCCTGGTCGAGGCGGTGCGCAATTCCCGCCTGCCGCCATCGGCCCGGGTGCTGGTGGTGGTCGACCAGTTCGAGGAGATCTTCCGCTTCAAGCGCATGGCCGACCCCGACGAGGCGGCCGCCTTCGTCAAGCTGCTGCTGCAGGCGGCGGCCGACCCGGCCTCGCGCGTCAGCGTGGTCATCACGCTGCGCAGCGACACGCTGGGTGCCTGCGCCGATTTCCGGGATCTGCCCGAGGCCGCCAGCCGCGGCGGCTACCTGGTGCCGCGCCTGAAGCGCGACCAGCGCAAGGAGGCCATCGTCAAGCCGGTGGAGCTGCGCGGCGCGCGCATCGCCCCGCGCCTGGTGCAGCGGCTGCTCAACGATGTGAGCGACGATTTCGACGACCTGCCGGTGATGCAGCATGCGTTGTCGCGCACCTGGCAGCAGTGGGCCCAGTCCACCGGCGGCAGCCGGCCCATCGACCTGGAAGACTACCTGGCCACCGGCGGCGCTGCCAACGCGCTGAACAACCATGCCGATGAGGCCTGGCAATCGCTCGGGCCACTCGGCGGGCCCGGCGGCACGGTGGAGCGGGTGTTCCGCGCACTGACCGAACGGGTGGCCGAAGGCACCGAGGTGCGCCGCCCGCTGGATTTCGCGCAGCTGTGCGCCGTCTGCGGCGGCGGCACGCCCGAGGGCAACGCCGCCGTCACCCAGGTGGTCGAGCGCTACCGCCGCGCCGACACCGCCTTCCTGGTGCCGGGCGCCGAGCGGCCGCTGGCCGACAACCCGGTGATCGACATCAGCCACGAAAGCCTGATGCGCCAGTGGGCGCGGCTGCGCGGCTGGGTGCAGGCCGAGGTCGACGCCAGCACCGAGCTGCACGACCTGGTGCGCGAGGCCCAGGCCCAGGCCCAGGGCGAAGGCGAGCTGCGCCATGGGCTGGATCTGGTGCGCGCCCGCACCTGGCAGCAGCGCAACCAGCCCAACCCGGCCTGGCTGCGGCTGTGCCTGGGCGGCACGGCCGACGAGGCGGCCACCCGGCTGCAGGGCATCCAGGCCTTCCTGGATGCCGGCACCGCGGCCGAGCAGCAGTTCAAGCGCCGCCACCGCCTGCGCAGCCTGGGCATCCGCGGCCTGGTGGCGGCGGTGGTGGTGGTGTCGGTGGCCGCAGCGGTGGTCGGCCTCACGCTGCAGAGCCAGGCCCGCTCGCGCGAGCTGGTCAGCCGCGCGGTGCTGGCGCAAGCGCAAGACCCGGTGCGCAGTGCCCGCCTGGCGCTGGGTGCGCTGGGGCAGGACAGCGCCAACCAGCGCGCCGACTACGCCCTGCGCCAGGCCATGTCGGCGCTGGAAGTGGCCCGCACCGAGCAGTTGCTGGCATTGGACGAGCCGCTGACCGAGGCACGCTACACCGACGATGCCCAGCGCCTGCTGGTGGCCGGCGGCCGCAGCGTGTGGCTGCTGGATGCCGCCAGCCTGAAGACGCTGCACCAGGTGGCCACGCCCGCCACCGTGGTGCGGGCCTGGCAGCTGGGCGAGCAGATCATCAGCTTCACCGACGACTACCAGGTGCGGCTGCAGACGCTGGACGGCAAGACCCGCGCCGATCTGCCCTGCCCGGGCAGCGGCAATGCGGTGGCCAGCGTGGCCTACAGCGCGCCGCGCGGCAGCCTGCCGGCCCAGCTGGCCGTGGGCTGCTACAACGGTGCCCTGCTGCTGTGGGACCTGGGCCCGCAGGGCGTGCTGGCGCGGCTGCAGCTGCTGCCGGGCGACGAGCGGTCGGCCACGCTGAATGCGCTGGCCTTCTCCGGCAACGGCCAGTACCTGGCCAGCGGCCATGCCGACGGCGAGGCCCTGGTGTGGAAGCGCGGCCAGGCCGGCAAGCCGTGGGTGGGCGCGCTGGGCAACACGCCGCTGCGGCACGGCCAGGCGGTGCGCGACCTGGCCTTCCACCCGACCGACCCGTCCCTGCTGGCCAGCGCGTCGGACGACAGCGCCGCCCGGGTCTGGACGCTCGACCTGGACGGCCAGGGCCTGGCGCGGCTGGAGGCCGGCGCCGCCAACCCCGGCAGGCTGCAGCATGACCGCCCGGTGCTGGGCGTGCGCTTCGTGCAGCGGGCCGACGACAAGTACCTGCTGATGACCCGGTCCGACAAGCGGGTGTTCTTCTGGTCCGACGAGAAGACCTTCGACGCCCGTCTGCATGCCGACGCGGTGACCGACGCCAACCCGTCGGCCGACGGCGAACTGCTGGTCTCGTCCAGCGCCGACGGCACGGCGCAGCTGTGGTCGTCGCGCGCGGCCACCGCCATCGCGGTGATGCGTGGCCACCGCAACGAGGTCACCCGCGCCATCTTCCATCCGTCGGGCCAGTCGGTGGTCACCGTCAGCCGCGACCGCACGCTGCGCCGCTGGCAGATCACCCGCCCGGTGATGCTGGCCGCGGGCCGGCCCTGGCAGCTGGCCGCCGCCATCGACCCCACCGGGCCGCGCGCCGTGCTGTGCGGCGAAGCGTCGGCCGCAGCACCGGGCCACTGCCGCATCAGCCCGCTGGCCGACCTGGCCACCCGCGCCAGCACCGACAACGAATGGCTCGCCAAGGTGGGCGCCGACGCCGTGGTGCGCGCCAGCTTCAGCGCCGACGGCCGGCGTGTGCTGGGCGTGGGCATCACGCACGACGTCTACCAGACCACCCGCCCGGTGCTGTGGGACGCCGCCAGCCGCCAGCGCCTGAACCCGGCCTGGCTGGACGCCTGGTCCTGGGCGGCCTTCGCCATCGGGCGCGCCGAACTGGTGACGCTGCGCCCGCCGGTGGCACCCGGCGGGCCGGAAGAGCTGGCGGTGTGGCCACAGAAGGCACTGGACGGCGACGAGCCCGGCGCGCCGCTGCTGAAGCTGGCCGTGCCGCAGGGCCACCTGAGCGCCGCCGCCCTCAGCCCCGACGGCCGCTGGCTGGCCGCCACCCGCGGCGACCACGCCCTGCTGTGGGACCGCAACGCCCCCGCCGCCGCCCCGCGTGAACTGCGTGGCCACCGCGGTGACCTGCGCAGCCTGGCCTTCAGCGCCGACAGCCAGGCCCTGGTCACCGCCAGCAGCGACCGCACCGCGCTGGTGTGGCCGGTGGCCGGCGCTGGCGCCCCGGTGCTGCTGCAGGGCGGCCACGCCGGTGCGCTGACCTCGGCCGCCTTCAGCCCCGACGGCCGCCAGGTGCTGACCGGCAGCACCGACAGCAGCCTGCGCCTGTGGGACGCCGCCACCGGCCGCGAACTGGCCACGGTGGAGCGCCACGCCGACGCGGTGACCACGGTGCTGTTCGGCGCCGACGGCCAGCAACTGCTGTCGACCAGTGCCGACGGCACGGTGCGCTTCGACCGTTGCAGCGCTTGCAGCCTGCCGGCCGACCAGCTGGCCAGCCAGGCCCGCGCCGCAGTGCAGCTGGCCGGCCCGCCCGAGGCCGAAGACGCCGCCGCACTGGCCCAGGGCCTGCTGCCGCGCTGGCTGGGCGGCAGCCGCTGATCGGCCAGCGCCGCACCCCCCGCATGCAGGGGGAGCGTTTCTCCTCAAGCTGACCGACGTCAACTCCGTCACGTCTGGCACAGCCGGCAGGTCGCCTGAACCCGACGCCTGCCGCCTCGCCGACCACACCACGCACCACCCAGGATCTGCCCATGTCCTTTCCGTTTCCTGCCCCCACCCGGCTTGCGCTTGCTGCCCTCCTGGCCTGTGCCGCAGCGGCCCATGCCGAAACGGTGGATGTCACCGTCGACGGGGCCTTGCCCTGGGTTGGCTACGCGAACGTGTACGAGCGTCCCACCGGCGGCGCCGACCGGGGCGACTATGAGAGAGGGTTCTTCTTCGAGGAATGGCGAATCGGCGAGCTGCCTGCCAGCGTCAAGGGCAACCAAGTCGCCCTGTCGCCGAATAGCAGCCTTGGCGGCGCACCTGCCAGTGGATCCAGCTTCTGGGCCACCGACGGCAACGGAGTACCCCAGCCGAACCGTGTGATCGAGTCCAATGTCTACATCGACACCGGCTTCAGTGGCGTCGTGTTGGGTGGCAAGACCGTTCGCTTCACCGGCACCACGGTGGCCAGCGAGTTGGCCTCGCCGTACGTGGCCTACGCCTTCATCCGCGACTTCGCGCCCGGCTACGGGGACGGTTTCAAAGAATCCAAAGTGGCGCTTGTCGCCGGTCAGCCGTTTGAGGTGACGCTGGGCACAGAGATCGGACACCCGGTGCAGTACGGCGTTGCGCTGGTCGGGCCGAACGCCAACCCGCTCACCGTGGCCGACCTGGGCAGCATCACCATCAGCGCCGTGCCGGAGCCGGCCACGCCGGCGATGCTGCTGTTGGGTGCCGTGGCGATGCTGGGCTGGACGCGCCGCCAGCGCTGACTTGGCCGGCGGGCGCCGGTTTCAGCGCGGCGCGAAACGCGGCGGGCGCTTTTCCAGAAACGCCGCCACGCCCTCGGCGAATTCGGGCTTGTCGATCAGCACCCGCTGGCGCTCGGCCTCGTAGGCCAGCTGGTCGGCCAGCGAACTGGTGGCCGCGGCGTCGTAGGCGCGGCGGGTTTCCAGCGCGGCATGGGCCGGCAGCGTGGCCAGCTGGCGGGCGGTGGCCAGGGCGCGTGGCATCAGGTCGGCATCGTCGACGCAATCCCACACCAGGCCCCAGGCGGCGGCCTTGTCGGCCGGCAGCTTGTCGCCCAGCAGGGTGAGCGCCGTGGCCCGGCCGCTGCCCAGCAGGCGCTGGTAGAACCAGGTGCTGCCCACATCGGGCACGATGCCCAGCCTGGCCATGAACGGCAGGTAGAAATAGGCCGATCGCGCGGCCAGCACCACGTCGCCCACCAGCGCCAGGCCCAGGCCGCCGCCCGCGGCCACGCCGTTGACGGCGCACACCACCGGCATGGGCAGCGCACGCAGGTCGAGCACGATGCGGTTGGTCACGGCATGCATGGCATCGGCCGCGCGGTTGCCGGGGCTGCGGCCCTGCGGATCGG
>JAGOBT010000110.1 GCA_017999135.1 Burkholderiaceae bacterium | reverse complement strand
GGCAAGAACCTCAGCACCGAGGCCGGCCCCGGCGAGCCGGTGCGGGTGGCCGAGGCCACCAGTGACTACGCCGAGGCCCAGTGGCTGCTGGACGAGGCCCAGCAGTTGCACCGCAGCGGCACGCCGCGCAGCGAGATCGCCATCCTCTACCGCAGCAATGCGCAGAGCCGCGTGATGGAGAGTGCGCTGTTCAATGCCGGCGTGCCCTACCGGGTGTATGGCGGTCTGCGCTTCTTCGAGCGGGCCGAAGTGAAGCACGCGCTGGCCTACCTGCGCCTGGTCGAGAACCCGAATGACGACACGTCGTTCCTGCGGGTGGTGAACTTCCCCACCCGCGGCATCGGCGCGCGCACCATTGAACTGCTGACCGATGCCGCCCGCGCCAGTGGCCGCAGCCTGTACCAGAGCGTGGGCGCGGTGGTCGGCAAGGGCGGCGCCAACCTGCTGGCCTTCACCGGCCTGATCGACCAGCTGCGCGAGCGCACCCGCGGCCTGACGCTGCGCGAGATCATCGAGCAGATGCTCGACAGCTCGGGCCTGGTCGATTTCTACAAGGCCGAGAAGGAAGGCGCCGAGCGCATCGAGAACCTGGCCGAACTGGTGAACGCGGCCGAGGCCTTCGTCACCCAGGAAGGCTTTGGCAAGGACGCGGTGGCGCTGCCGGTCGACGAGACCGGCGGCCCCGGCGCGCTGGCGGTGGGCCTGCCGCCGGCACCGGCGCCGGTCGACCTGACGCCCGACGCCGAGACGGGCGAAATCGTCAGCCCGCTGGCGGCCTTTCTGACCCACGCGGCACTGGAAGCCGGCGACAACCAGGCCCAGGCGGGCCAGGACGCGATCCAGCTGATGACGGTGCACTCCGCCAAGGGCCTGGAATTCGACTGCGTGTTCATCACCGGGCTGGAAGAGGCACTCTTCCCGCACGAGAACGCGATGAGCGACACCGACGGCCTGGAGGAAGAGCGCCGGCTGATGTACGTGGCCATCACCCGCGCCCGCAAGCGGCTGTACCTCAGCTTCAGCCAGACCCGGCTGCTGCATGGCCAGACCCGCTACAACGTGAAAAGCCGCTTCCTGGATGAACTGCCCGAGGGCGCGCTGAAGTGGCTGACGCCGCGCAACGCCGGCTTCGGCTCCGGCTACGCGAAGGAATACCAGCAGGCCTGGCAGCGCGGCACCGGTCTGGGGTCGGTGGTGGGCGCGGGGCGGGTGGCGGGGCGGCCGGCGCAGCCGGCCTACACGCCGCCGCCGCTGCCCGCGGCCATGCAGAACAAGGCCGGCGCCGGCCACGGCCTGCGGGTGGGCCAGGCGGTGTTCCACACCAAGTTCGGCGAAGGCGTGGTGCTGACGCTCGAAGGCAGCGGGCCCGATGCGCGGGCGCAGGTCAACTTCGGCCGCCACGGCGCCAAATGGCTGGCGCTGGCCATCGCCAAGCTCACACCGGTGGATTGACCGGCTCGGCGCCGGTGGCCTTGGTGGCGTCGGCCAGGGCTGCAGAGGCGGGCGCCAGCCAGGGCAGCAGCGCGCTGTAGAGGTCGTCCGGATTCACCGGCTTGGTGACCACCCCGACCATGCCGGCGGCCAGGCAGCGCGCATGGTCGTCGGCAAACGCATTGGCAGTGAAGGCCAGGATCGGCAAGGCACCCAGGCCCGGCAGCGCATGGATGTGCTGTGCGGCGGCCATGCCGTCCAGCCGCGGCAGGTGCAGGTCCATCAACACCAGGTCGGGCGGCCAGGCGGCGGCGGCATCCACCGCGGCCTGGCCGTCGCTGGCGGTCAGCACGCGCAGGCCGGCGGCCTGCAGCAGGGCCTGGGCCACTTCGCGGTTGGCGCTGTCGTCTTCCACCAGCAGCACCAGGCGGCCACCGCCCAGGCGGCGCAGCCGCTGCTCCGGGCTGTCGACAGCCGGTGCCGCGGCCACCGCCGCGCCATCGGTGGCGGCCGTGCTGGCATGGGCCAGCCGGGCGGTGAACCAGAACCGGCTGCCCTGGCCTGGCGCGCTCTGCACGCCGGCCTGGCCGCCCATCAGCCGCGCCAGCTTGGCGGTGATGGCCAGGCCCAGGCCGCTGCCGCCATGCTGGCGGGTGGTGGAGTTGTCGGCCTGCTCGAAGGGCTGGAACAGCCGGGCCACCGTGGCGGCGTCCAGGCCGGGCCCGGTGTCCTGCACCTCGAAGTGCAGCAGCACGCTGCCGGGCTGCGCCGCCGTGTCTTCGTCGGCCACCGCCACGCGCACGGTGATCAGGCCCTGCTCGGTGAACTTGGCGGCGTTGCTGGCGTAGTTCAGCAGCGCCTGCTGCAGCCGTGTGGCGTCTCCCAGCAGCGGCCTGGGGGGCAGGTCGATGTGCACTGCCAGGTGCAGCTGCCGCGCCTGCAGCTTGTCCTGCAGCATGGTGGCCACGTTGCGCACCACGGCCTGCACGTCCACCGGCTGCTGGTCCAGCGTGAGGCGGTCGGCCTCGATGCGCGACAGGTCGAGCACCGCGTCCAGCGTCTCCACCAGGTGGCGTGCGGCGGTCTTGATGTGGTCCAGCCGCTCGGCCTGGCGGCCAGCCAGCCCGTCGCGGCCGATCAGGTAGGCCATGCCGGTGATGGCGTTCAGCGGCGTGCGGATCTCGTGGCTCATGTTGGCCAGGAAGGCGCTCTTGGCCACGTTGGCGGCTTCGGCGGCGTCCTTGGCCTGCACCAGGGCGCGCTCGGCGGCCTTGCGATCGGCGATGTCGGTGAGAAAGCTGATCACCCGGCCGGGCGCGCCATCCCGGCCCTCCAGGTAGAAGGCCGTGGTCTCCAGCGGCAGCGGGCTGCCGTCGCGCCGCTTCACCACCACCTCGCGCCGGGTCTGGCCGACCTGGCGCAGCACCTGCACCCGCCGGTGGAATTCGGCCTCGCTGGTGTGCATGTCCACGTCGGGCAGCCGCATCTGCAGCAGCTCGGTCACGCTGTAGCCGAGCAGTTGCGCGGCCATGCGGTTGACGTAGACAAAGTGCAGGCTCTGGGCGTCGACCCATTCGATGCCGATGCCCACGCTGTCCATCGCGAACTGGGTGTCCAGCAGCTGCTGGTTGGCGGCCTTCAGCGCCAGGGTGCGCTCCTGCACCCGTTGCTCGAGTTGCTGGCGGTTCTGCTGCAGCACTGTCACGTCGCGCAGCGACCACAGGCGCACCGCGCTGCCGTCGAGCTGCACCGCCCGTGTCTGGCATTCGAGCACGCGGCCGTCGGTGCAGGGCAGGGTCAGCAGGGCCATGTCGCCGCTGGCCTCCACCTGGGTGCGCAGCGCCTGGAAGGCCGCGGGGTCGGCCAGCTGGCTGGCGCCATGGTCCAGCAGCAGGGTGTGCGGGCTGCCTTCGCCCAGTGCATCCGGCAGCCGCCAGAGCTGGCGCAGGTTGCGGTTGACATGCAGGGCCACGCCGGTCGGGCTGACCACCATCAGCCCGTCGCCGGTGGCGTCGAGCGTGGCGCGCAGCAGGCCACGGCTGGCGGCCAGCGCCGTCTGCTCGCGGGCGATGCGCAGCAGCAGCCAGCTGGTGCCCAGCACCAGCGCCATCGACAGCGGCGCCAGCACGGTCACCCGCTGGCGGGCCTGCTGCCGCTCGGCATGCGCCGGCGCCAGCGTGGTTGCGACGTCCAGCCCCACCACGGTGATCAGCGGCAAGCGGTCGAGCCGGTACCAGGCGTACAGCCTGTCGCGGCCGTCCATCTGCGCCACCTGCCGGAACTGGCCTTCGCTGGCCGCGCCGGGCTGCATGAAGGGCCGGTCCTGGGCGATCTGCCGGCCCAGCACACGCCCCAGGTCGGTGCTGCGGGCCAGGTAGCTGCCGTCGGCATGGAACAGCGCGATCACATCCTTGGCACTGACTTGCTGGCGCGCCAGCGCATCGGACAGGTACTGCGGCGACAGCGCCAGCGTCGCCACGCCGGCAAAGCGCCCATGGCGCTGCACGGGTCTGGTCACCGGCATGGCCCACTGGCCGGTCACCCGCGACACCAGTGGTGGATGCACATGCAACTGATCGGTGTCCGCGCGGGCCTGCAGCTGGAAGGACGCCCGGTCGGCCTGGCTCAGGGGCTGATGGTCTTGGCCTTCCAGGTGGGGTGACGGGTGCAGCAGGCGGCCCTCGGCATCCGTCGCCGAGAAGTGGTCGATCGCGCCCTGGGGCATCGCGGCCAGCACGGCCTGGGTGGTGGCGTTGACCGCGGCGGCGTTGCCGTGGGCGATCTGGTCGCGGAACTGGCGCAGTGCCAGGTCGGCCCCCACCAGCAGTGCCTCGACCTGCTGTGCCTTGGCGGCTGCCAGCTGCGCGGCACGGCTGCTGGCCTGTGCCAGGGTGTGCGCCTCCAGGGCCGCATGGGCCGCGGCCATGCGCTGCAGGTACACCACCATCAGCACCAGGGCCAGCAGCGGCAGCGCCACCGCCAGCCAGCGGAGCCAGCGGTCGGTGGGTTGCACGGGTGGCAGGGCGGGGTTCACGGGGTCAGGTGGCGGGCGCCGGGGGCGCATGGCCTGGTGGGAGATCGTCGCCCAGCATACAAGTCCGGCACCACCGTCGGGCAACGGATGCGTCAGGCCAGGAAGTCGAGCAGCGCACTGGCCAGCGCCTCGGGCTGGTCATGGTGCAGCATGTGGCCGGCGTCGGCCAGTGTCACCTGGCGCACGCTGGGCACATGCGCCAGCCGCTGCTGGAATTCAGCCAGGCTGTAGCGGCCGCCCCAGTGGCTGTCGAGCCGGCTGCCGGCGCCCTGCACCCACAGCAGGGGCGCGGTGATGCGCTGCCAGGTGGCGATGGCGTCGGCCGCACGGTAGGGCACCGGGTTGATGCGCTTGTGCGCTGCATCAGCCAGCAGGCGCCACCGGCCGTCAGCGTCGGGTGCCGACCAGTGCGCTGCCAGCCACAGCGCCTTGTCGGCCGGCAGGCGGCGGTTGTTCTGCTGCAGGCGCTGCGCCACGTCGGCCTGGCTGGCGTAGGGTTTCAGCCGCTGCGGGGTCTTCAGCTCGTCCAGCCAGGTGGCCAGGCGGGTGGGTGCTTCAGCGGCGGGCAGGTCGGGCAGGCCGAAGCCTTCCAGATTGACCAGGCGGCGGATGCGGTGGGCGCGCACGCCGCCGTAGGTCATCACCACGTTGCCACCCATGCTGTGGCCGAGCAGGTCGACCGGGGCGTCGGGTGACAAGGCATCGAGCAGGGCGTCCAGGTCGCCCAGGTAGTCGGCGAACCAGTAGGCGTCGGTGCCTGGCGGGGCGCTGGTGCGGCCGAAGCCGCGCCAGTCGGGCGCCACCACGCAGCGGGCGTCGCCGGCGCGCGCCATCGCATCCACCACGAACTGGAACGACGCGCCCACGTCCATGAAGCCATGCACCATCACCAGCAGCGGCACGCCCGGCTGCGGCGTGCCCCACTGGTGCAGGTGGTAGTGCAGGCCCCGCACCGGCAGGTGGTGGCTGGCGCCGGGGCGCAGGGGGTGGTAGCTGTCAGACATGGCCGCGACTGTAGGTGGGCGGCGCCGGCCCGGGCTGTCGGTGCCGGGACACGGGGCGGACCTGGCACGCCAGGGCAGAATGGCCCGATGATCCATTTCAAGCTGCGCGCGGCCGAGCCGCGCGACGTGGGCGCCATCGCCGGCCTGATCGCCGAGCTGGCTGATTTCGAGCAGCTGTCGCACCTGGTGCGCTGCACACCCGAGACGCTGGCGCCGCACCTGTTCGGCGCGCGGCCGGTGGTCGAGGCGGTGGTGGCCGAGCTGCCCGACGCCCCGGGCACGCCGGTGGTGGGCTTCGCGCTGTTCTTCACCAACTTCAGCACCTTCCTGGCCAAGCCGGGGCTGTACCTGGAAGACCTGTATGTGCAGCCGGCCTGCCGCGGGGCGGGCATCGGCAAGGCACTGCTGCAGCACCTGGGCGCGCTGGCGGTGGCGCGTGATTACGGCCGCTTCGAGTGGAGCGTGCTCGACTGGAACGTCAACGCCATCCGCTTCTACGAGAAGATGGGCGCCACGGTGATGACCGAGTGGCAGATCTGCCGCGTCACCGGCGACCGGCTGCAGGCGTTCGCGGCCACGCCGCCAGGCGCGGCCTGATCACTCTGCCAGCACCGCCAGCAGCTGGTCGGGTGCCAGCTGGGCCATGTCGGCATGGGCTGGCAGCACGCATTGCACGGCGTGCAGCGGGTTGGCGGTGTCGCGCCGCTCGGGCCGGGGCAGGGCAGCGCCGCGGCTGCTGCCCACCACCGCCACGATCGGTGCCATCAGCGAACTGCCGCGCCGGATGACCAGCGCCGTCTCGCCCGTCACCAGCCGCACGAAGCAGCCCGGCGGATAGACGCCGAACTCCTTGACCAGCGCGGCCACCATCGGGTGGCCCGGCTCCTGCATGAACATGATGCGCCCGGCCTTGTCGGCCGCCATCGCGCTGCGCGTGGCGCGCGGGCTCAGCTTGGCGGTGTACACGTCGACCCGGTGCACCAGCGCGGCCAGGTCGCTGGGCGTGCGCAGGCCGTGCGGGTAGCCCTGGCCGTCGGCGGTCTCGTGGTGCTGCTCCACCGCCTGCAGCCAGTCGGCATCGGTCACGCCGGCCGTCTCCAGCATCTGGCGGCTGCCCTGCGGGTGGGCGTGGATGGCCTGTCGCTGCGCGTCGGTGGGCGGTGTGGTCTGCACCGCCAGCTGGCCCTGCAGCTCCAGCATTGCGATGTTCATCGTCAGTGCGCTCTTGAAGACGCGCCGGCAGTCGTCGGCCGACCAGCCCAGGCGGTGGGCCACCAGCCAGCCGGTGATGGCGGCATGGGTGGAGTGGTGCACGCCATAGTCCACATGCTGGTTGCCCTGCTGCCGCAGCACCTGGAAGATGGCCAGATCGGGATCGCGGGCCACCAGGGCCAGCACCGGTGCGCTGCTGGTTTCCAGCGCGTCGCGGAAGCCGGCATCGCCGGCGTTCTGCAGTGTGCGGTTGACCGCACCCAGGCAGTCGGCCCACAGGCCGGGCAGTTCTTCGGGGCGGGCCTGGGCGATGCGCTCGGCCGGGGTCAGCACCTCGGCCAGATCGACCAGGGCCCCGCGGCTGTACAGCGCCTGCAACTGGGCCTGGCTTTCGACGCGCCGCCCGCGCGCCAGCAGCAGGGTCTTGTCATGGTCATGGATGCCGAACGGCAAAGGCGCACCCACCTGGATGCGCGACTGGACTTGTGTGAGGGGGGTGAACTGCATGGGGCTCTCCAACGCAGCCCTTGCGGCTGCTGCACCCCATATCGGTGAATCCAGTGCGGAACTTGAGGGGAATCCTTGATTCCCGTGCCGTGGTTTCCTTGCACAGTGACCACGTTGTGCAGGATGTCAGCAGGGACAATCCGGCGCACAAGAACCAGTGAGGCTCCATGACCCTTCCCTTGATTTCGGCGCCGGCCTTGCGTGCCCAGATGTCGGCTGGCGCGCGACTGATGGTGTGCGATTGCCGCTTCGACCTGGCCGATCCGGCCCATGGCGAAGCCGACCACCTGGCCTGGCACATCCCGGGTGCGGTGTACCTGCACCTGGACCGCGATCTGTCAGCCCCGAAGGACGGCCGCAACGGCCGCCACCCGCTGCCCGACCGTGCGGCCTTTGCGGCCCGCATGGCCGAGCTGGGCTGCCAGGACGACCTGCCGGTGGTGGCCTACGACGCCTCGGGCGGCATGTATGCGGCCCGCCTGTGGTGGATGCTGCGCTGGCTGGGCCACAGCCAGGTGCAGGTGCTCGACGGCGGCCTGGTGGCCTGGGACGCCGCCGGCGGCGCCCTGCAGGCCGGCCCGGTGGCCCCGCGCGTGCCCGGCACGCTGACACTGCGCCCGCCGCTGGTCAGCCTGCTGGGTTTCGACGACGTGCTGGCCGGCCTGGGCCAGCCCGGGCGCCTGATCGTCGACGCCCGCGCGCCCGACCGCTTCCGCGGCGAGAACGAGACGCTGGACCCGGTGGGCGGCCACATTCCCGGCGCGGCCAACCGCTGCTTCCGCGACAACCTGCGGCCCGATGGCAGCTTCAAGCCGCCCGAGCAGCTGCGCCAGGAATGGCTGGCCCTGATGGGGCGGCGGCAGCCGGCAGACCTGGTGCAGCAGTGCGGCTCCGGCGTGACGGCCTGCCACAACCTGCTGGCGCTGGCGGTGGCCGGGCTGGACGGCTCGGCGCTGTATGCCGGCTCCTGGAGCGAGTGGTGCTCGCGTGACAACGCGCCGGTGGCCGTCGGGGCATGATCGGCCCATGAACAGCCCCAGCACCCCTCACGCCATCCCCCGCACCCCCCTCGGCGGCAGCGACCTCCAGGTCAGCCGCATCTGCCTGGGCACCATGACCTTCGGCGAGCAGGTCGACGAGCCCACGGCGCATGCCATCCTCGACCAGGCGGTCGAGCGTGACATCAACTTCATCGACACCGCCGAGATGTACGCGGTGCCGGCCCGGCGCGAGACCTACGGC
>JAGOBT010000109.1 GCA_017999135.1 Burkholderiaceae bacterium | reverse complement strand
CAGGTAGCGGCCGAAACTCTGCAACGCAGCGGGGTAGTCAGGCAGCAGCAGCGGCCCGATGAAGACCAGGCCCCACATCAGGCCGGCAGCCAGGGCGAACAGGATTCCAGAAGCCATGGCGGCCGAGCTTACCCCGGGTGCGGCAGGCGCCACGGCAAGGTGCGCCCGGCCGACACGGTGCGGTGCTAAGCTGGCTGTCCCCTCGGCCCGACCCGGGCACGGGGCACCACCGCCACCTGGAGACACCCATGCCCGGACTGCTGCCCTCTGTCGACCCTGACGGCCTGCTGGAATATTCGGTGGTCTACACCGACCGCGCCATCAACCACATGTCGGGCCAGTTCCAGGGCGTGATGCGCGACATCTCGGCCGTGCTCAAGGGCGTGTACCGGGCCCGCTCGGCCATCGTGGTGCCGGGCAGTGGCACCTTCGGCATGGAGGCGGTGGCGCGACAGTTCGCCACCGGCAAGAAGACCCTGGTCATCCGCAATGGCTGGTTCAGCTACCGCTGGACGCAGATCTTCGAGATGGGCGGCATCCCCGCCAGCAGCCTGGTGCTGAAGGCCCGGCGCGTGGCCGAGCAGCACCAGGCGGCCTTTGCGCCGGCGCCCATCGACGACGTGGTCGCCACCATCCACGCCGAGCGGCCCGATGTGGTGTTCGCCCCGCATGTGGAAACCGCCGCCGGCATGATCCTGCCCGACGGCTACCTGCGCCAGGTGGCCGCCGCCACGCACGCGGTGGGCGGGCTGTTCGTGCTGGACTGCATTGCCAGTGGCACCATCTGGGTCGACATGGCCGACATCGGCATCGACGTGCTGGTCAGCGCGCCGCAGAAGGGCTGGAGCGGCCCGCCCTGCGCTGGCCTGGTCATGCTGGGTGAAAACGCGCGCCAGCGCATCGACGCCACCACCAGCACCAGCTTTGCCTGTGATCTGAAGAAGTGGCTGCAGATCATGGAGACCTATGAAGGCGGTGGCCATGCCTACCACGCCACCCTGCCCACCGATGCGCTGACCCGTGTGCGCGACGTGATGCTGGAGACCCAGGCCCGCGGCTTCGACCTGGTGCGCACGCAGCAGTGGGCGCTGGGCGAAGCGGTGCGCGCGGCGCTGGAGCGGCGCGGCTTCAAGAGCGTGGCTGCGCCCGGCTTCAAGGCACCCGGCGTGGTGGTCAGCTACACCGACGATGCCGGCCTGCACAGCAGCAAGGCGTTTGCCGCC
Source organism: Burkholderiaceae bacterium (assembly GCA_017999135.1). Classification (GTDB taxonomy): domain Bacteria; phylum Pseudomonadota; class Gammaproteobacteria; order Burkholderiales; family Burkholderiaceae_C; genus Pseudaquabacterium. Next base: position 7,247 of record JAGOBT010000109.1, on the reverse strand, counting down.
CTGGGCCTGCAGACCGCTGCCGGCGTGCCGCTGCAGTGCGACGAGCCGGCCGACTTCAAAACCTTCCGCATCGGCCTCTTCGGCCTGGACAAGCTGGCCGACGTGGCAGGCGCCGTGGCCCGGCTGGACGCCGCGCTGGACCAGCTGGTGCCGGCAGAACAGCGTGCCAGTGCGGCCTGATGGTGGCCGGCAGCGCGGCCTGACGGCAGCGTGACGGCGGCCCGGCGCTGCAGTGCCTGACGCGCTGGCCAGCGCGCCCCGCTTCTGCCCGCCCCGCGGCCTGCACGGGCACATCGGCTGCACGTACGATGCACGTTGAAGCGATGGATGCAAGGCATGCCGGCACACGGTGGGCGGCGCTTGCCAAGGGGAACAGTGGTGTCGCAGAAGTTGGAGTTTGGCCACGTTGCGGTGCTGGCGGGTGAGCGCAGCCTGCTCGTGGATGGTGCACCCGTGGTGCTGGGCGCACGGGCCTTCGACGTGCTGCTGGCGCTTGCCGAGCGCTGCGACCGCGTCGTCAGCAAGGCCGAACTGCTCGACCTCGCCTGGCCTGGTCTGGTGGTGGAAGAAAACAACCTCACCGTGCAGATTTCGGCCCTGCGCCGCCTGCTCGGGCACGAGGCCATCGCCACGGTCACGGGGCGCGGCTACCGCCTGGCACTTGCGGCCACCGGCAAGCCACAACCGGCCCTGGCGGCAGTGCAGGCGCCCGGCCACCAGCCGGCAGCGCGCCTGCTGCGGCGCCTGGCCACGGTGGTGCAGGCCGACGTGATGGACTGGGCGCGTCTGGTCGAGCGCGACGCAGCGGCCGCAGCCGGTGCCTGGAAGCGCGTGCGCAATGAATTGATCGAGCGCGACGTGCCGCGCTACGGAGGCCGCCTGATCGAGCTGACGGCCGAACGCGTGCAGATCGAATTCGGCAGTGCTGTCGAGTCGGTGGACTGGTCGCTGGCCCTGCAGCGGGCACTGGCCAGCCGGCGCGGGGCACTCACCGACACGTCCGCGCTGCACATGCGCATCGGCATCGCTGTGGATGACGTGCTGGTGGACGACGGCAAACTCGTGGGAGACGGCGTCAACGTGGCGGCCGATCTCCACTTGAGTGCAGGGCATGACGACGTGCTGGTGACCCAGAAGGTCCGCGATTTCGCCTACGGCAAGCTCGACGCCCGGTTTGAACCACTGGGCGAGCGGCTGATGCGCCGCACCCGGCGGCCGATGCAGGTGTTTCGTGCGTTGTCCAGCATCGACGCCACGGCCCGGGCCGCCGCGCGACCGCGCCAGGCAGTGCAGATGGCCACACTGGCCGTGCTGCCCTTTGCCAGCGACGTGGGCAGTGACCCGTACTTCGGCGATGGCATCACCGAGGAGATCATCGCCGCCCTGTCGCTGAACCGTGCGCTGTTCGTCATCGCCCACGGCTCCACCCTGCACTACCGCAGCCGGCAGGACGACCTGGCCGCCGTGGCCGACGAACTCGGCGTGCGCTATCTGCTGACGGGCAGCGTGCGCCAGGCCGACACGCAGCTGCGCATCCATGTGCGGCTGCTGCATGCGGCCGACCAGCGCATCCTCTGGCAACAGCGCTACGACGGCAGCAGTGCGGACGTGTTCAGCTTCCAGTCGGAGATTGCCGCCAGCGTGGCGGCGGCCGTGGCGCCACCGCTGCAGGACGAAGAAGTGGCCCGGGTCCGCAGCCGCCCGACCGAGCACTATGGCGCCTACGACTGCGTGCTGCGTGCGCTGGCCGGCATCTACCAGCTCGGCTCGGCAGAGTTCGTCCAGGCCGGCGACCTGCTGCGCCGCGCCATCGAGATCGACCCCGACTACGCCCAGGCCCATGCCCACCTGGCCTGGTGGTACAGCCTGGCCTCGGCCGAGGGCCGCGCTGCCCTGCAGGGCGTGGAAAGCCGGCTGGCGCTGGACCATGCCATGCAGGCCGTGCGGCTGGACGGGCGGGACGCCTGGGCGTTGTCGGTGGCAGGCTACATGCTGTCGTTGCAGAAACAGCAGCACACCCAGGCGCTGGAACTGTACGAGCAGGCTCTGTCGATCAACCCGAGCTGTGCCGCCGCCTGGGCACGCAGCGGCGCCACGCTGTCCTACCTGGGCCGCTGCGACGAGGCCCTCAACCGGGTGCAGCAGGCCATGCGCCTCAGTCCGTTCGACCAGCACCTCTTCTGGTACTACACGATTTGCGGCAGCGCCTGCTTCGGCGGCGGGCGCTACGACGAATCCGTGGCCTGGCTGGGCAAGGCCCTGCGGCTGAACCCACGCTACAACGGCGCGCGCCGCTTCCTGATCGGTGCGCTGGTGCAGACCGGCGAGCTGGCCGAGGCCCGTGCGCTGGCCCAGGAGCTGCTGGACGAGCTGCCCGACTTTTCAGTGCGGCAGTTCGGCCAATGGTCGCCCTTGCAACAGCCGATGCGCGACAAGCTGCTGCAGGCGCTGGAAACCGCCGGCCTGCCGCCCTGAACGGGCGCTCGACACCCCCCCCGACACCGATGGAGGATCCCCATGGTCTGGAATGCACAGAACCTGTTGCCGCTGGCCAGCGGCAACCATGCGGCCTACAGCGCGCCCAACCATGCAGCCTACTCGGCGTTCAACCACGCTGCGTACAGCGCCCCCAATCACGCTGCCTACAGCGCGCCCAACCATGCGGCTTACAGCGCACCCAACCATGCTGCCTACAGCGCGCCCAACCATGCGGCCTACCCGTCCGGGGCAGGGCCGGCCTGGGTGCCGCCTGCGCCCGGCACCGGGGCCGGTGGTGCCAGTGGCGCGGGCTTCCAGGGGGGGTACGGCCCCGTTGCCCGCAGTGAGTACGCCACGCCGGCCGCATGGGGCCCGCTGCCCTGGACGCTGGATTTCGCCGTGGGCAATGGCTGGCCGGCCGTGCCGTCCGAGCAGCGCATCAATCCGCATGCCGTCCGCCCGCCGCTGCAGTGGCACGTGGGCGACTGGGATCCGGGACTGCGCTTCTGGACCCTGCCCTTCGATGACCAGCTCAACGAATGGCTGCAAGACCTGAACCTCGGCAGCCCGGCGGTGATGGCCGCGCGCGAATTGGCCGGCCGGCACCACAACGCCAGCTGGCTGGCGGTGGAACCCGGCCAGCAGCTGGCTGGCAGCCTGCAGGCCCTGCTGGAAGACGACCCACAGATCACGGGCTGGCGAGCCGGCGCCGTGCATGCGGGCCGGACGGTCACGCCAGCGCAGGCCTGGAACGAGATCAACCGCGAGCTCAGCGTGCTGGTCGACCAGATGCGCGACGACCGCCTGCGCTACCTGCCCGAGCTGGCCATGCAATCGGCCCACATCACGCCCTACTACGTGCATCTGATGGGCATCGACCCGGCGAGCAAGCCATGGACGATGGAGCTGATGAACTGCGCCACCGCCATCGGCAATCTGGTGAAGATGCAATACAAGGCCATGTACCGGCGTGTGCGGCCGTCGCTCCTCTGCCCCGGGCTCACTCCGCCGTGGGGGCCACCGCAGCATCCGGCCTTCCCCAGCGGCCATTCGATGGTGGCGCACCTGATGGCACTGTTCCTGTTGTCGGTGCCGGGCATTGCGCAGCGCTTCGGCATCTTCAGGGACGGTCAGGCACTGGGTGACACCCCCCGGCCCGGCCCCGACTTTCTGGACCCGGGCGCCATCAGGTACGGCCAGGACCAGCGGTCGCCACTGCTGTGGCTGGCCTGGCGGGTGGCGCGTGGCCGCGAGCGCCTGGGGGTGCACTACCCCAGTGACAGCGCTGCCAGCCGCAAGCTGGCTGCCGGCGTCTGGGCGCGGTGCCGCCCCGGCGATGCGGGAGAAGCTCCCTTGCTGCAGGTGCCCAGCCTGCAGCGCATCTGGGCACTGGTCGAAGCGGAATGGCCGACGCTGCAACCGAACGACGCCGTGCTGGCGCCGGCAGCCGCGCCAGCAATGCCCCATCAAGCCCGGGGCTGAGAGCTTGTGGTGCCAGGGATCACGCCCGGGCGTGATTCATCTCCTCGCAAGCTCTGTGCCGGCGTCTCCAGGCACCACAGTGCCAGGTTGTTGTCATGCGCCACCAGGTGCATCAGCAACTCGGCATCCGACGGCGGGGCCTCGTCGGCCTGCAGATTGGCGCGGTCGGCCGGTGCATCGACGCAGGCCAGCAGCCAGTGTGCTTCTCCCGGCAGCCCGGGCAACAGCGGCAGCCAGAGGCCAGAAGGCGGCACCTGCAGCTGCGTGGCCCCGCCAACCGGCCAGGCATGCCAGGTGAAGCCAGCCTGGGTGCGGGGACCCGACCACCACCAGCGCAATTGGACCTGGTCGGCGGTGTCGCGCCCGCGGTTGCCGATGCGCAACTGCAAGTCCCCGCCGGCCCGGCGCTGCAGCGCGCCATCGTCGGCCAACCAGGGCGCCTGCGGTTCCCAACGCAAGGGCACGGGCTGGTAGCTGCCAGGCCCGGCGTCCGGGCCGGCTTGCGGGCGGCTGTCGGCGATGTAGATGTCCACAGCCGGTGCCAGCCCCGGCCCTTCGGCCACCTCACGCGGCTGGTCGGTGGCGTACAGGCCCTGGCGCTCGAACGCCCAGCGGATGAGCTTGTGCACCCGCCCGCCCTGGCGCTGCACGGTGCGCGGCAGTGCGTCCAGTGGCCAGTGGGTCTGGATGGTCCAGTCGCCGGCACCGGCATCGGCATCCACCAGCGCCGACACGAACTGGTCGGCTGTGCGCGCCGGCGCCACGCTGTCCGGCCCCAGCAGCGCGATGGCGCGCATCACCAGCAGCATGCAATGGTCGGCCGCCGCCAGGCGGGTCTGCGTGTCCTGCGCGTTGACCGTCGCATCGGCACCGGTGGCCCGGGTGTCGCCACCCAGGCTGCGGTACAGACGGAACAGCGACGACGACAGCAATTGCTCTTCGAAGTAGCCGTGGTGATGGCGCTCCAGGGGGGCCCGCAGGTCCAGGCGCACCTGGTTGCGTGCACCGCACCAGCAAAAGCCCCGCATTGCCGCCTGCCCGTGGCTGCGGCCCGGCACCTGGATCCACGGGAAGCTGGCAAACCGCAACGGGTGCTCGGGCTCGGCCGCCGTGGCCAGGCCCGACAGGGGGTCCAGCGCGATCGCGCCGAGCGCATCGCCAGCGCTGTGGGCGAATGGAAACTCCAGTTCACCCGTGCTGGCGAAGTTCAGCACATGGCCAAACTCATGCCAGGCCCACCGCGGGTCAGACGCCACGCTGAGGAACTGTGCCCGGGTGCGGGCCGGATGATCACCGCCCTGCGCCTGCCGCAGAGGCTGGTGGCGGCGGTGCGTGGGGTCGGCCGATCCGTACTTGACCAGCAGTTGCAGCCGGCCGGCCGTCTCCGGGTCCAGCGCCGTGCCGGTGGCATCGGTCTGCGCCTCGGCCTCGTCATCGCCGATGAAGGGGCGCACCTCGGCATACGGCACGTCGCCGTCCGGTGCCCAGGGGATGGCACTGCGCACCCGCTGCACCAGCGGCAGGCGTGCAAAACGGAAGGCAGCCGCCGGCTCCAGGCCATAGGCAACCATGCGATCGATCAGCTCGGCAGCGCGCACATGTGCCTCGATGGCTGCCTGCTCGTCCGTCCACACGGGCCGCGGCGCTGCCTGGGCACCGCCCGGCTTGCCCAGCTGGACGACGGCCTGGTCGGTCACATCGACAGTCGAGGCGGAGATGTCTTCAGGAACCCGCCTGGCGCCGCGGGTTTCGGTCACCACCTGGCCCAGCCGGGCGTAGGCCAGTGTCCTCGCCTGCAGCAGCAGCTGCACCGGCTGCTGCAGGCGCTGGAGCACGGCTTCGTCGGCTGTGGGGCGGCGCTCATGCAGGGTGTCGGCTGGCCCCTGGGACGCACCGTCGCGCAGGAAAGCACGCACCAGCCGTTGCGAGGACTTGGCCACCACCCCGGCCGCACTGCCGGCATCGTCGTCACGCCGCACCGCCACCACCACCGGCACGGCATGCGGCGGTGCATCCAGGTCGACGCAGAAATCACGCACGCGTGCCCGACCCGGCGCCACGCCAGCCGGACGTGGGCCACCCCGGGGGGCTTGCGTGGGCCGCAGCAGGTACCCGCTGGCACGCAGCCGGTGATCAGGCGCACCCGGCGTGCGCACGCGTTCCAGGCCACGCAGCCACACGCTGTGGGCACCACCCAAAGCCTGGCCGATGGCCGGCTTGAGCCGCCTAAGCAAGTCCCGCAAGGGCGCATCGCTGCTGTCGTCCAGTGGCGCGCTGTGCAGTGACTGGTCGTGTGACAGCCCCGACAGCGTGACGCCCAGCACCAGCGCGCGCTCGCCCTGCAGGTGGATGGCCAGGCGCAGGCCCATGTCGCTGCCGAACTGCAGCTGGTGCCGCATGCAGCCGGCCAGCAGCACGAGAGTGCCGTCCCGGCTGCCATCACCCGACGGCCCGGCACCGGGACGCGCAAGCCAGAACGACCCGGTGGGGTCGTCGTCCACCTCGTCGAGCCGGCCCCAGGTGATCGGCAGCCATGCCAGGCCGGGCGGGACGCTGCGGCCTGCAGCGCTGTCTTCAAGCCGCCGCCACACGGCAGGCGACAGCCAGCCCCGCTGGCCGGCGGACAGCTGCAGCGCGCTGGACAGGGCCCGCAGATAGTGCATGGCCAGCGCCTGCCAGGTGGCGTCGTCCGCCTGCGCCGGCTGTTGCACTTGGGCGACAAAGGCCGTGCCCGTGTGCCGCACCATGCCGATCACCGGTTCATGGCTGAACGGATCGGTGACTGTCTCGATGTGGAAGGCGCCCGGCACGGGCGGCCCGCCGCCCAGGGTCTGCCAGCCGGTGTGCAACAAGTCCATGGTGCGTGCCCTTCTCAGCCGATCCCGATTGTGCGGCGCCAGCGCGCCGCCGCAGGATGATGGCCAGCGCGCACGGCACCGACATGCTCAAGCTGAAGGATGACGGGCCGCTCAGCGCCCGCCATCCCGTGTCACGCCCACCCACTGACCAGTGGGCAGCGGGCGGCGCCCGGTTGCGCCGCCGCAGCGACGCTCAGCGCACCTTGCCAGCCTTCCAGGCGTTCAGCAGGGTGTCATAGGCGATGGTCTCGCCCTTGGGCTTCTCGTTGGCCAGCTTGGCCCACGGTGCCGACTTGTCGCTCAGGTACTTCTTCGGGTCTTCCTTCTTGTTGAGCTTGGGCGCGCACTTGGCCATGCCGGCGCGCTCCAGGCGGGCCATCACCTGGTCCATCTCTTCGGCCAGGTTGTCCATGGCCTGCTGCGGCGTCT
>JAGOBT010000108.1 GCA_017999135.1 Burkholderiaceae bacterium | reverse complement strand
CAGCAGACGCATGGCGCGCTGCGGCCCCACGTCGGGCCAGCTGGCTATTTCGCGCAGGTTGGAGGTGTGGCGGCGCAGCCGGGTGATGCAGGCGGCCATCGCGCCCGGCACCGTCAGCCCGCCCAGGCTGATGCCAGGTGACACCCGGTAGGCCGCCTGGCCGGCCAGTTCGGGCAGCAGGGCGTCGCGCGCACCGCGCAGCGCCACGGCCCACAGCAACGGGCCCAGCGGGGCGTAGTGGTCGGGGTGGTCGATGCGGTGGGCCTCGGTGCTTCTGGGGGCGCGCCAGCGCGCCGGCTGCACTTCCAGCACCTGCAGCGCGGCCAGGTTGCCGCCCAGCACATCGGCCAGCGGCAGCACGCAGTGCACCTGCCGGTCGGTGGGGAACACGCTCAGCACCAGCGGTGGCTGGTCGGGTGCGGCCACGGTGATGGCCAGGGCCTGGGTGTGGCGCACGCAGGCGGCCAGCACTTCCAGCAGTTCACGCTGCGGGCCGCTGTTTTCGAAGCGCAGCAGGTCCTGCAGCAGCGACGGGCTGAGCGAGCTGAGGGCGGTGTGCGCTGCCGGCGGCGGCCGGCTGTCGGCCGGATGCATCGGCTGGGTGCTGGGAAACATGCAGGAATCGACGCTGGACTGCCCGGGTTATCGCACAGCCGGGCCACCCAGCGCCTGACGCGCGGCCGCAAACGCCTGCCAGAAGCGTGCATCCTGGGCAGAGGCGAAGTTCACGCGCATCAGCGTGGTGGGCCGCGGCGCGGCCAGAAACAGCCGGCCCGGTGCCACCAGCCAGCCGTCAGCCGCCAGCCGGGCGGCCAGCGGCTCGGTGTCGACGCCGGTGTCCACCCAGCCGAACAGGCCCTGTGGCGGCGTGACGAAGCGGCAGCCGCTGTCCTGTGCCAGCCGCACCACGCGGTGGCGGGCGGCGTCCAGCTGCGTCACCACCCGTTCGGCATGGCGGCGCAGCAAGCCCTGGTCCAGGCACCAGGCCACGGCGCGCTCCAGCAGCGCGGGCGTGGTCAGCGTGCCCAGCAGCTTGCTGTCGATCAGCCGCTCGGTCAGCGCCGGCGCGGCAGCCACCACGCCCACCCGCCACGCCGGCGCCAGGATCTTGGAGAAGCCGGTGACGTAGACGGTGCGCTGCAGCCCGTCCAGCGCGGCCAGCCGTGGCGCATGCGGCGGCGCCAGCCAGGCGTAGGTGTCGTCTTCGACGATGGTCAGGTCGTGCTGCTCGGCCAGCTTCAGGATCTGGTGCGCCGCCGCCAGGCTCAGTGACTGGCCCGTGGGGTTGTGCAGCACCGACACGGTGACATACAGCCGCGGCCGGTGCTGTTGCAGCAGCTGCGCCATCACCGCCAGGTCGGGCCCGTCGGGGCCGCGCGGCACCGGCAGCAGCCGCATGCCCATGCGGGTGAGGCGGGCGAACTCCACCGCCCAGCCGGGCTCGTCGACCAGCACCGCGTCGCCCGGCTGCAGCAGGGTGCGGGCCACCACGTCCAGCGCATGGGTGGCGCCGATGGTGGTGACGATCTGCCCGGCCTGCGCGGCGATGCCCAGCTCACCGGCCAGGCGGCGTGCCATGGCCTGGCGCAGGGCCTCGTCGCCGGCCGGGTTGCCGTAGCGCAGCGCCTCGCCGGCGGCGCTGCCGCCGCGCTGGGTGGGCCGGCCCAGCGTGCGGCGCAGCGCGCGGTCGAGCAGGGGCTGGTCGAGCCAGGCTTCGGGCAGGGTGCCCATGCCCGGGCCGCTGGTGGCCGATCCCTGCTGGAACATGCCGCGGATCAGCGCGGTGGCGTCCAGCGGTGGCGCCAGCGCGGCGGCCGGGCGCGCCACGGCGGCCGCTGCGCCCCGGGCGGCGGCCAGCGGTTCACGCACGTAGAACCCGCGCTGCCGCCGCGCTTCCACCAGGCCCTGGGCCTGCAGCTGGTCGTAGGCCGACACCACGGTGCTGGGGCTCACGCCGTGCAGCCGCGCACCTTCGCGCACCGACGGCAGCCGGGCGCCGGGCGACAGCGCGCCACGCCGGATGCGCTCGGCCATCCGCGCGGCCAGCTGCTGGCCCAGGGTGCCGGCAGCGGTTTCAGGCGGGAGGCCTGCGGTGGCTGTATCGGGCATGTCGGCAATACAGTTGTGCAATCTGTATTGCTGAGTGTACTGAAGCTGTGTTGCCGGCGCCCCTAGACTGGCCCGATGCCGTCTCCGCAACAACCCACCCTGGCCACCGTGCCCCGCCTGTCGCCCGCGGTGCTGGGCTGGTGGCTGGGCGGACTGGGGGTGTTGATCTTCGCGCTGACCATCCCGATGACGCGCCTGGCCTCGGGCAGCCTCGATGCGCCCCAGCTGCCGGCGGTGTTTGTCGCCATCGGCCGGGCGGCGCTGGCCGGGTTGCTGGCCGCCGGCTGGCTGCTGGCCACCCGTGCGCCCCGGCCGCGGGCGGCGCAGTGGCGGCAGCTGGCGCTGACCGCGCTGGGCGTGGTGTTCGGCTTTCCGCTGTTTCTGGGCCTGGCGGTGCAGCGGGTGGACGCCGCGCATGCGGCAGTGGTGTCGGGCCTGCTGCCGATCGCCACCGCGGTGATCGGCGCCGTGCTGCTGCGCCAGCGGCCGTCCGGCGGCTTCTGGGCCTGCGCGCTGGCCGGCACCGGGCTGGTGCTGGGCTTTGCGGCCTGGCAGGGCGGGGCCCGGCTGCAGGCGGCCGACGGACTGCTGCTGCTGGCCGTGGCCTGGGGCGGCTTCGGCTATGTGATGGGCGCGCGGCTGTCGGCGCCGCAGGGCGATGGCCACGCGCCCATGCCGCCGCAGCAAGTCATCAGCTGGGTGCTGGTGCTGTGCCTGCCGGTCACCGTGCCGGTGGCGCTGGCCACCTGGCCGGCCGCGCCGGTGCGGGCGGCGGCATGGGGCGGCTTTCTGTATGTCAGCGTGTTCTCGGTGTGGCTGGGTTTCTTCGCCTGGTACCGCGGGCTGCAACTGGGTGGCATGCTGCGGGTCAGCCAGATCCAGCTGCTGCAGCCGTTCCTGTCGATGCTGCTGGCGCTGCCGCTGCTGGGCGAGCCGCTGCAACCATTGACCGTGGGCTTCGCGCTGGCGGTGATGGCCACGGTGTTCCTGTCGCGGCGCATGGCCGTGGCGCCGCCGCCGGCCCTGAAGGAGTCCTGAACCGATGTCGACACCGTTGCCGTCCCAGCGCCACCTGTTCGATGTGCCGCCGCACATCGCCTACTTCAACTGCGCCTACAACGGGCCGCAGCTGAATGCCACGCGCGACGCGCTGCTGGCCGGGGCGCGTGCCAAGAGCCATCCCTGGCTGCGCCAGCCGGCGCACTTCTTCGACGATGCCGAGACCATCCGCGGCCTGGCCGCCGCGCTGTTCGGCGGCGGCGCCGACAGCTGGGCCATCGTGCCGGCCGCCAGCTACGGCCTGGCCACCGCCGCCCGCGCCATCGAGCCCACGCTGCAGCCGGGCGACGGCATCCTGCTGATGGACGAAGACTTCCCCAGCAATGTGCTGACCTGGCGCCGCACCGCGGCCGAACGCGGCGCGCAGTTGCACACGGTGGCCACGCCGGCCGGCGGCGACTGGACGGCGGCGCTGCTGGCCGCCATCCGCAACGGCCACCATCCCAACATCCGGGTCGTGGCCGTGCCCACCTGCCACTGGACCAACGGCGCGGCCATCGACCTGGTGGCCGTGGGTGCGGCCTGCCGGGCGGTGGGCGCCGCGCTGGTGGTCGATGCCACGCAGAGCCTGGGCGCGGTGCCGCTGTCGGTGGATGCGGTGCGGCCCGATTTCCTGGTGGCCGCCGGCTACAAGTGGCTGCTGGCGCCCTACGGCACCGGCCTGCTGTACGTGGCGCCGGCCTGGCATGGCGCCCGGCCGCTGGAGGAATCCTGGCTGTCGCGCGCAGGCGCCGAGGACTTCGCCGGCCTGGTGCGCTACGCCGATGCCTACCAGGCCGGCGCCCGGCGGTTCGACGTGGGCGAAAAGGGCACACCCACGCTGCTGCCTGGGATGGTCGCGACGCTGCGCCAGCTGCAGGCCTGGGGCGTGCCCGCCATCGCCGCCAGCCTGGCAGCGATCAACGCGCAGATCGCCGAGCCGCTGCAGGCCCTGGGCTTCACGCTGCTGCCGGCGGCGCAGCGGTCGCCCCACATCCTGGGCGCCAGCCTGCCCGACGGCCGTGCCGGCCCGCTGCTGGCTGCGCTGCGGGCGCAGGATGTGCACATCAGCCAGCGCGGGTCGTCACTGCGGTTCGCGCCGCATGTGCATGTGTCCGACGAGGACGTGCAGCGCCTGCTGCAGGCGCTGCGCGCCGCCCTGACTTGAGCCGACTTGACCACTTTCAGGAGACCCCCATGACCCTCTGGCACCAGGCCCGCCGCAGCGCGCGGCTCAACCCGTCCATCATCCGCGAGATCCTCAAGGTGACCGAGCAGCCCGGCATCCTGTCGATGGCCGGCGGGCTGCCGTCGGCCGACACCTTTCCGGTGCAGGCCATCCGCGACGCCTGCGACCGGGTGCTGACGCAGGCCCCGCGCGAGGCGCTGCAATACGCCGCCAGTGAAGGCTTCGCCCCGCTGCGCGAGTGGGTGGCCCAGCACCTGGGCACGCTGGGCATGCAGGTCAGCCCGGGCCAGGTGCTGATCACCACCGGATCGCAGCAGGGGCTGGACCTGGTGGGCAAGGTGATGGTCGACGCCGGCGCGCCGGTGGCGGTGGAAACACCCACCTACCTGGGCGCGCTGCAGGCCTTCAACCCGTATGAGCCGATCTACACCAGCCTGGCTGGCGATGCCGACGGGCCGCTGCCCGAGTCCATCCGCGCGCTGCCGCATGACGCGCCGGGCACCCGATTCGCCTACCTGCTGCCCAACTTCCAGAACCCCACCGGCCGGGTGCTGCCCGCCGCGCGGCGCCTGGCCCTGCTGGCGGCAGCCCAGGCCGTGGGCGTGCCGCTGGTCGAAGACAACCCGTACGGCGACCTCTGGTTCGACACCCCGCCGCCCGCGCCGCTGGCATCGCACTGGCCCGAGGGCGTGCTGTACCTGGGCAGCTTCAGCAAGGTGCTGACACCCGGCTTCCGCCTGGGCTACCTGGTGGCGCCGCCGGTGCTGTACCCCAAGCTGCTGCAGGCCAAGCAGGCGGCTGACCTGCACACCCCCGGCATCAACCAGCGGGTGGTGCACGAGGTCATCCGCAACGGCTTCCTCGACCAGCATGTGCCCACCATCCGTGCCCGCTATGCGCAGCAGTGCGCGGCCATGGCCGACGCGTTGCAGCGCCACATGCCCGAGGGCACCGAGTGGCAGCGCCCGCAAGGTGGCATGTTCTTCTGGCTGCGCCTGCCGGCCGGCTGCGACGCGATGGCGCTGCTGCCGCAGGCGGTGGCCCAGGGCATCGCCTATGTGCCGGGCGCGGCGTTCTATGCCCACGCGGCGGATGCACGCACCTTGCGCCTGAGCTTCGTCACCCTGTCGCCCGACGATATCGCCAGCGGCGTGGCCGCGCTGGGCCGGGTGCTGCGCACGCACCTGGACGGCGCGCGCGAGGACACGCCATGACCGAGGCCGGCGGCCGCCCGCTGCAGCGCCTGCAGGGCAGCTGCCACTGCGGCGCGGTGCGCTTCGCCATCACCACCGACTTCCCGGAGCTGACCACGTGCGATTGCTCGATCTGCAGGCGCAAGAACGCGCTGATGGTGAAGGTGCATGAGCGCTTCTTCGAACTGCTGGCCGGTGCCGAGCAACTGGCCAGCTACCAGTTCCACACCCACACCGCCGTGCACCACTTCTGCAAGGTCTGCGGCATCTACCCCTTCCACCGCAAGCGGGTGACGCCGGACTTCTACGGCATCAACGTGCATTGCCTGCTAGGCTTCGACCCCGCCGGCATCCCGGTGCGCGCCACCGTCGGCGCCGCCATGACCTGAACATACCCATGACCGAACGCCGCTTCTCCCAGCTCGACGTCTTCACCACCGTGCCGCTGCGCGGCAACCCGCTGGCCGTGGTGCACGACGCCCAGGGCCTGACCGACGCACAGATGGCCGCCATGGCGCGCTGGACCAACCTGTCGGAAACCACCTTCCTGCTGCCCCCCGACGACCCCGAGGCCGACTACCGGGTGCGCATCTTCACCCCTGGCGGCGAACTGCCGTTTGCCGGCCACCCCACGCTGGGCAGCTGCCATGCCTGGCTGGCCGCCGGCGGCGTGCCGCGCGATGCCGCGGTGGTGGTGCAGCAATGCGGTGTGGGCCGGGTGCGGGTGCGCCGGGACGCCACGCCGGATGGTCAGCGCCTGGCCTTCGCCGCCCCCGCGCTGCGCCGCACCGGCCCGGTCGAGCCCACGCTGCGTGCCCAGGCGGTGGCGGCGCTGGGCCTGGCCGATGCCCAGGTGCTGCGGCTGGAATGGATCGACAACGGCCCCGGCTGGATGGGTGCGCTGCTGGCCGACGCGGCCACCGTGCTGGCGCTGCAGCCCGATTTCGCGGCCATGCGCGGCCTCAAGCTCGGCGTGGTCGGGCCGCACCCGGCCGGCGCCGAATGCCAGTTCGAGGTGCGTGCCTTCGTGCCCGGCCTGGGCGTGCCCGAAGACCCGGTCACCGGCAGCCTGAACGCCGGCCTGGCGCAGTGGCTGATCGGCGCCGGCCTGGCGCCCGAGGCCTATGTGGCCGCCCAGGGCGCCGCGCTGGGCCGTGCCGGCCGGGTGCATGTGCAGCGCAAGGGCGCCGATGTCTGGATCGGCGGCGCGGTCTGCCCGGTGGTGACCGGTGTGTGTCGGGTATCGTGAGGTCGTGAACTGCGACATTGACCACCTCGTCATCGGCGCGGCCAGCCTGGAACAGGGGGTGGCCTGGTGTGAAGCCACCCTCGGCATGGCGCCCGGCCCCGGCGGCGTGCATGCCTTCATGGGCACGCACAACCGCCTGCTGCGCATCGACGGCCCCGGCTTCGCCAACACCTACCTCGAGATCATCGCCATCGACCCGGCGGCGCCGCCGCCTGGGCGGGTGCGCTGGTTCGGCCTGGACGATCCGGCGGTGCAGGCCCGCCTGGCCCTGGGCCCGCAGCTCCTGACCGCCGTGGCCCGCACGCCCAATGTGGAGATGCTGCGCTGGGGGCTGATCAACTTCGCGGCCGACCCCGGCCCGGCGCTGGCCGCCGAGCGCATGACACCCGAGGGCCTGCTGTCCTGGCGCATCCTGGTGCGCGACGACGGCGCGCTGCCCGGCCAGGGCCGGCTGCCGGTGCTGATCCAGTGGCAGGGTCGCCATCCCACCGAGGCGATGCCGCCCGCGCCGGTGGTGCTGCAGGCGGTACGCTTTGGTGCGGTGCAGCCGCGCGAGGCGACGTTGCTGCGCTTCCGCGGCGCCCAGGTGGCGCCGGGCGGGCCGGTCATCAGCGTCACGCTGGACACGCCGCGCGGACCCATCACACTGACCACCGCATGACCGACGAACTCTTCCGCGACGACGCCACGCTGCTGCAGTGCAGCGCCACCATCACCGCCATGGGCGAGGCCGGCATCAGCCTGGACCGCACGGTGTTCTACCCGCAAGGTGGCGGCCAGGCGTGTGACACCGGCCGGCTGCAACGCGCCGACGGCGCGAGCCTGGCCATCGTCGACACCCGCAAGGGCCCCGAGCCGGGGCAGATCCTGCACCTGGTGGCGCCGGGCACCGACCTGTCGGGCTGGGCCGCCGGCCAGGCGGTGGTGGCCACCATCGATGCCGACCGGCGCCAGGCGCACCGCCGCTTCCACACCGCCACGCACCTGCTGTGCGCTTTGGTGCCGCACCCGGTGGACGGCTGCAGCATCACCGCCGGCTACGCCCGGCTGGACTTCCACATGACCGATCCGCTCGACAAGGACACGCTCACCGCCGGCATCGCCCGCCTGGTGGCTGCCGCCCACCCGGTGACGACCCGCTGGATCACCGACGCCGAGCTGGACGCCAACCCCGGCCTGGTGCGCAGCATGAGCGTGCAGCCCCCGCGCGGATCGGGACGGGTGCGCCTGGTGGAAGTGCAGGGCGTCGACCTGCAACCCTGCGGCGGCACCCACGTGGCCAACACCGCCGAGATCGGCGCCGTGGTGGTCACCAAGATCGAGAAAAAGAGCGCCAAAACCCGCCGGGTCGTCCTCGGCTTCGCTGAGCCGAGCTGAGGCGGGCCCACAAACAACAAACCCCGCCGAAGCGGGGCCTGAACCAAGTGGGGCCCGCGGAACCGGCTTCGCCGGGCCGCTGGGGCCGCCCCCCTGGGGGGGAGCGCCGAAGGCGCTTCGGGGGGGGCTCAGTTGCTGCATTTCTCTGCGCGGAAGTCGTCGTGGCAGGCCTTGCAGCTGCCGCCCACGGCACCCATCGCGGCCTTGATCGCGTCCTCGGGCTTCTGGAACTGGGCTGCGGCGGGCAGGGCGGCCATCGCGCCAACGGCGGCCACGGTGGCCAAGAGCAGACGTTTCATGCAGATCGTCCAACAGGGG
>JAGOBT010000107.1 GCA_017999135.1 Burkholderiaceae bacterium | reverse complement strand
TAGGCGCCGGCAAACGGCTGGCTGAGCAGGTCGCGGCTCCAGCTGGCCAGGTTGGGGCCGACCACGCCGCCCAGGATGCCGCCAGCCAGCACCCAGCTGATGGCGCGTTCCTTGAAGTCGGGCTTGACCAGCTCGACCGAGGCAAACCGGTACAGCGAGCCGTTGGCGCTGTAGTAGCCGGCCACCAGGGTGGCGGCGGTCAGCAGCCAGAAGTTGCGCGTCATGGCCGCCCAGGCGCACACGCCGGCGCTGCCCATGGCCACCAGCAGGCCGAGCTGGAAGGTGCGCTGCCGCCCCCAGCGGCGCTGGTGCTTCGCCACCAGGCCGGTGGCCAGTGCGCCGCCGGCCACGTAGGCGGTGATGGGCACGGTGGCCATCCAGCCCACCGGCGCCAGCGCCAGGCCCACCAGGCCGTTGATGGCGATGAACACCACGTTGTTGACCATCAGCAGGCCCTGGCACAGGGTGAGCAGGGCGAGGTGGAAGTTCATGCAGGGCTTTCGAGAGCGGCGATGACCGCCAGCGCCGCCAGCGGCGCGGTGTCGGCGCGCAGCACGCGCGCGCCCAGTGTGGTGGGCAGGTGGCCGGCGGCAGCGGCGGCCGCCAGCTCGGCCGGCGACAGGCCGCCTTCGGGGCCGCTGAGCAGGCTGACCGGCCCGCCGCCATGCGCCGCCAGCCGCTGGCGCAGCGGCAGCGTGCCGTCGGCCAGGCTCAGCACCAGGCGCAGGCCATCTGGGGGCAAGGACACGGGCAAGGACGTCGGCTGGCCGGCCAGCCAGTCACGCAGCGGCTGCGGCGGCAGCACCTGCGGCACGCGGTTGCGGCCGCTCTGCTCGCAGGCGGCCACGGCGATGGCCTGCCAGTGCGCGCTGCGGCGCTCGGCACGCTCACCGGCCAGGCGCAGCACCGAGCGTTCACAGACCAGCGGTGCGATGGTGGCCACGCCCAGCTCGGTGGCCTTTTCCACCAGCGCGTCCATGCGCTCGTTGGCGGGCATGCCCAGGGCCAGGGTGACGGGGGTGTGCAGCTCGCGTTCCAGCGGCTGGTGGGCCAGCAGGCGGGCGGTCACGTCCTTGCGGCCCATGGCCAGCACGGCGGCCTGCCACTGGCCGCCACGGCCGTCGAACAAGGTGATCGCATCGCCGGGTTGCAGCCGCAGCACCTGCACATGGCGGCTGGCAGCCGCGGGCAGCGTCAGGTCGGTGCCCGCCAGCAGTGGAACGTCGACATGGATGCGTGGCGGCATGGGCCTCGCAGTGTGCCTCAGGCACAGGCGCCGGGCGCGTCAGCCGGGCGCCAACAGCGTCTGCGCCAATGCGACGGCGGCGGCGTCGCCATCGGCCGCGCGCACCTGCTCGACGAAGCGCTGCGCCAGCGCGCGGATCTCGGCCGGGCCGCTGCAGCGCTCGACCTCGAGGATCAGCTTGTAGCCCTTGATCAGCCCCAGCCGCGGCCGCGCTTCGGCGGTGATGCGGTCGTACAGCGTCTGGTAGCCCTTGGTTTCCAGCGCCTGGGCCAGGCTCATGCGGGGCGCGCCAGCCGGCGCCGGCGCGGGTCCGGCCTGGGCTTCGGCCACCAGGCCGGCGTCGACCAGCGCACGCAGATCGGCCACCGTGGCGCCCTGCACCAGGCCCAGCCAGGCCTCGCCGCTGCGGCTGGCATCGATGGTGAGCAGCAGGTTGCGCCCGGGCCGCGACAGCGGCAGCGCCCGGCGCTGGATCTCGGCCCGGCCGGCCTCGGTTCTGGCATAGCGCGACGCCAGCGCCGGGCCCGGGCCGGTGTCGGTCATCGCCGGGCCTCGCGCAGTTCTCGCCGCAGGATCTTGCCCACCGTGGTCTTGGGCAGATCAGGGCGAAATTCGACCACCTTGGGCCGCTTGTAGCCGGTGAGGTTGGCCTCGCAGAAGCTGCGCACCGCGGCTTCGGTCAGCGCCGGGTCTTTCTTGACGATGACCACCTTCACCGCCTCGCCGGCCTTGTCGTCGGGGATGCCGACGGCGGCGCATTCCAGCACGCCGGGCAACTGGCTGAGCACGTCTTCCACCTCGTTGGGGTACACGTTGAAGCCCGACACCAGGATCATGTCCTTCTTGCGGTCGACGATGCGGAAGTGGCCGCGCTCGTCCATCAGGCCCACATCGCCAGTGCGGAAGAAGCCGTCGGCCGTCATCACCTTGGCGGTTTCATCGGGCCGCTGCCAGTAGCCGGCCATCACCTGCGGGCCGCGGATGGCGATCTCGCCGGGCTGGCCGGCGGGCACCTCGTGGCCGTCGTCGTCGAGCAGCACCAGCTCGGTGCTGGGCATGGGCAGGCCGATGGTGCCGCTGTAGGCGGTGCTGTCCACCGGGTTGCAGGTGGCCGACGGGCTGGTCTCGGACAGGCCGTAGCCCTCGCAGATCGGGCAGCCAGTCTTGTCGAGCCACAGCCGCGCCGTGCCCTGGGTGACGGCCATGCCGCCGCCCACGCTGATCTTCAGGTGGCTCCAGTCGACCTTGTCGAAATCGGGGTGGTTGGCGATGGCGGTGAACAGCGTGTTGACGGCCGGAAAGCTGTGGAACGGCTGCGCCGCCAGGTCCTTCAGCAGCGCCGGGATGTCACGCGGGTTGGCGATCAGGATGTTGCAGCCGCCCATGCGCAGGCCCAGCATCATGTTCGTGTTGAAGCCGAAGATGTGGTACAGCGGCAGCGCGCACACGGTGACGATCTGCTGGCCGGGCGGGATCTTCTGCAGCGCCGGCTGGTACCAGGCCTCGGCCTGCAGGATGTTGGCCACCAGGTTGCGGTGCAGCAGCACCGCGCCCTTGCTCACGCCGGTGGTGCCGCCGGTGTACTGCAGCACGGCGATGTCGTCAGGGCCCACCGCGGCCGGGGCCAGCGTGAGGCGCCGGCCGCGCGCCACGGCGTCGGTGAAACGCGTGGCGGCCACCGACGCCGGCAGGGTGAACGGCGGCACCAGCTTCTTGACCCGGCGCACCACGTGGTTGACCAGCAGGCCCTTGACCAGGCCCAGCATGTCGCCCATGGCGGCCAGCACCACGGTCTTGGTGGGCACCTGGTCGATCACCTGGGCCAGCGTGGCGGCAAAGTTCTCCAGGATGATGATGGCCTTGGCGCCGGAATCCTTGAGCTGGTGCTCCAGCTCGCGCGGGGTGTACAGCGGGTTCACGTTCACCACCACCAGGCCGGCGCGCAGCACCGCGGCCACGGCCACCGGGTACTGCGGCACATTGGGCATCATGATGGCGACCCGGTCGCCACGCTGCAGGCCGGTGGACTGCAGCCAGGCAGCCAGCGCGCGCGATGCGTCGTCGATGGCGCCAAAGCTGAACGACGCGCCCATGAACTTGTAGGCAGCGCGGGCAGCATGGTTGCGGAAGCTCTCGTCCAGCAAGGCCACCAGCGACGGGTAGACATCGGTCTTCACATCGGCCGGCACACCGGCAGGGTATTGCTTCAGCCAGATCTTCTGCATCAAGCGGCTCCAGGGATGGCGCGAATTCTGACCGAGGCACCCTGGCCGGCTCATCAGGACATTCGATAGCCGCAACAGCCCCCGCAAACCCATGGTCGCCCATTTCATGCGCTAGGGTTTCGGAAAGCTCGCAGCCTGATTCAGGGGATACCCGCCCACCCAGGCGCCAGGCGGGGCTTTCTACAATGATCGCGTGCCTGCACTGAACCCTTCAACCCAGGGGCCGGAGCCGTGCCGCGCCGACGCGCAGGTGTTCCTGAGCTACCGGCGCGACGACACGGCCGGCTACGCCCGGGCACTGAACGACCTGCTGGCCCGCGAGTTCGGCGCCGACCGGGTGTTCATCGACGTGGACGACATCGGCGCCGGCCAGGCCTTCGATGCACGCATTGCCCAGGCCATGGGCCAGGCGCGGGTGCTGCTGGTGCTGATCGGCCCGCGCTGGCTGGCACCGCAGGGCGATGGCACGCCACGGCTGCACCGGTCAGACGATGTGGTGCGGCAGGAGGTGCAGACCGGACTGGACAGCGGGCTGCAGGTGATCCCGCTGCTGCTGGACGGCGCGCCGATGCCGTCGGCCGCCCAGTTGCCCGACCCGCTGCAACCGCTGGCACGGCGCCAGGCGCTGGTGATCGATGCGCGCCGCTTCGAGGCGGATGTGCAGCTGCTGCTGGACGCCGTGCGGCGGGCCCTGGGCGAGCCGGCCGGCCCACCTGCGGCAGCGGCCGGCCCGCCCGCCCGGCGCCAGGCCGGCCTGGTGCTGGGCGGCGCAGCCGTGGCCTGCCTGCTGGCGGGCGCGGCCTGGTGGGTGCTGCGCCCCGCGGCCGGCCCGGGCACCAGCCCTGGCGCCGAGGTGGCCAAGCAGGCCGTGCGCCCGGCCCTCAACGGCCGCTGGCAGGCCGATGTGCGCTACGCCTGGATGCCCACCGATCTGCGCGAGACGCTCGACCTGCAAGGCGACGGCACGGCGCTGCAGGGCACAGCCTCATTCCTGCGGGTGCCGCGCGGCATCGAGGACGGCCGGGTGGACACCGACGGCATCCGCTTCATCACCCGCAGCACCGAGGTGGCCGGCAGCAGCCCGGAACGCGTGGTGACCCACCGCTGGCGCGGCACGCTGGCGGGCGACACCCTGCAGTTGACGATGCAGACCGAAGGCGCGGCGCAGCCGCACGCGCCGGTGGCGGTCACCGCCCGGCGCGTGCCGCCGCCGTGAAACTCAGACCAGACCCAGGCTTTCGTCGAGCCCCAGGTGCACGTTCATCGCCTGCACTGCGGCGCCACTGGCGCCCTTGCCCAGGTTGTCGAGCCGGCTGACCAGCAGCACCTGGCTGGCATTGGCGAAGACGAACAGCTCGGCGTTGTTGGTGTCGTTGCAGGCCTGCACGTCGAAGAAGCCGGCGGCCAGGGTGTCGGGGTCGGCCAGCGGCATCACCCGCACGAAACGCTCGCCGGCGTAGTGCGCCGCCAGCGCCTGCTGCACCTGCGCCGCCGTGGTGCCGGAGCGGAACTGGTCAAGCTGCAAACCCACGCTGACGGCCAGGCCCTTGTAGAAGCTGGCCACCACCGGCATGAACACCGGCGGCCGCGCCAGGCCGGTGTGGGCCGCCATCTCGGGCAGGTGCTTGTGGGCCAGGCCCAGCGCGTAAGGGCGCGGCGACAGCAGCTTTGCATCACCCCCCGCCTCGTACTGCGCAATCATCGACTTGCCGCCGCCCGAGTAGCCGGTGATCGACGTGGCGCTGACCGCCGCATCGGCCGGCAGCAGCCCGGCCTGCACCAGCGGGCGCAGCAGCAGCACGAAGGCCGTGGCATGGCAGCCCGGGTTGGCGATGCGCTTGCCGGCGCGGATGGCCTCACGCTGGCCGGTGGCCAGCTCGGGCAGGCCGTAGGTCCAGCCCGGCACGGTGCGGTGGGCGGTGCTGGCGTCGATGACGCAGGTCTTGGGGTTGGTGACCAGCGCCACCGCCTCGCGCGCGGCGGCATCGGGCAGGCACAGGAAGGCCACGTCGGCGGCGTTCAGCAGGCGGGCGCGTTCGGCCGGGTCCTTGCGCTTGTCGGCGTCGATGCGCAGCACTTCCACATCGCTGCGGCGGGCCAGCATCTCGTGGATGCGCAGGCCGGTGGTGCCTTCCTGTCCGTCGACGAAGATGTGGTGGGTCATGGCGGGCTCTCGGTGGTCACAATGCGGGAAGACCCGCAAGGATAAGGCCAAGACATGACCCCAGCACGCGTGCTTCTGCTGCCCGGTTGGCAGAACAGCGGCCCCGGCCACTGGCAGAGCCGGTGGGAAGCGCTGCACGGCT
Organism: Burkholderiaceae bacterium; assembly: GCA_017999135.1. Lineage (GTDB taxonomy): Bacteria > Pseudomonadota > Gammaproteobacteria > Burkholderiales > Burkholderiaceae_C > Pseudaquabacterium. Next base: position 2,727 of record JAGOBT010000107.1, on the reverse strand, counting down.
TCCAGCGCGTCGACCAGGACGACTGGCTGTGGCCGCGCCGGGGCGACTGGATGGCCGTGCTCGAAGACACCCTGCTGGCCGACGACCGCCCCACGCTGCTGGTGGCCCACAGCCTGGGCTGCCACCTGGTGGCGGCGTGGGCTGGGCATTCACGGCACACCGCGCGGGTGGCCGGCGCACTGCTGGTGGCACCGCCCGACGTGGAACGCGCCGACCTGCCGCCGCAGCTGCAGACCTGGGCGCCGATGCATCGCCAGCCGCTGCCGTTTGTCACCACTGCGGCGCTCAGCGCGGACGACCCCTTCGGCGATGCCGCGCACGGCCTGCAGCTGGCCGCCGCCTGGGGCAGCGAGATCGTCAGCCTGGGCGCGGCTGGCCACGTCAACGCCGACAGCGGGCTGGGCGACTGGCCCGAGGGCATCGCCCTGCTGCAGGCGCTGGCCAACCGCGCCGGGTTGTCACTGGACGCGACCGCGGGCTGATCGCCGACAATTCAGCCCCATGGTCACCAAGAAACCCAAGGGCCTCGGCCTCGGCCTGGAAGCCCTGCTCGGCCCCAAGGTGGCCGATGCGGCACCGGCCGATGCATCCCGCCCCACCACCTTGAAGCTCACGCAGCTGCAGGCCGGCAAGTACCAGCCACGCACGCGCATGGACGAGGGCTCGCTCTACGAGCTGGCCGAAAGCATCAAGAGCCAGGGGATCATGCAACCGATCCTGGTGCGCCCGGTGGGCGCCAGTGGCTACGAGATCATTGCCGGCGAACGCCGCTTCCGCGCCGCGAAGCTGGCCGGGCTCGACGAGGTGCCGGTGCTCGTCAAGGAGGTGCCCGACGAAGCCGCCGCGGTGATGGCGCTGATCGAGAACATCCAGCGCGAAGACCTCAACCCGCTGGAAGAGGCGCAGGGCCTGCAGCGGCTGGTGGCCGAGTTCCACCTCACCCATGAGCAGGCCGCCCAGGCGGTGGGCCGTTCGCGCAGCGCCGCCAGCAATCTGTTGCGGCTGCTGAACCTGACCGCGCCGGTGCAGCAGATGCTGATGGCCGGTGACCTGGACATGGGCCATGCCCGTGCCCTGCTGGGCCTGGACGCCGGCGCCCAGGTGGCCAGCGCCACCGAGATCGTCAGCCGCAAGCTCAGCGTGCGCGAGGCCGAGCGCCTGGTGGCCAAGGCCCAGGGCAACGGCCGGCAAACACCGCTGCTGCGGGTAAAAAAAGACAAGTCGCGCGACATCGTGCGGCTCGAGGAACAACTGGCCGACGCGCTGACCGCGCAGGTGGAGATCCGCATCCACCGCAGCACCCGCCGCGGCGACCAGGGCGAGGTGGCGATCAGCTTCGGCTCGCTCGATGAGTTGAACGGCCTGCTGGAGAAGCTGGGCGCCAAGGACGCCTGAGCGGGCGCGGGGGCGCGTCAGCCGCCCGCGTGGATCTGCACCGGCGCGCCGGTGCGGGCGCTCTCGTAGACCGCGTCCAGGATCTCCATCACCACCAGCCCCTGCTCGCCGGGCGCCGGGTGCGGCGTGTCGGTCAGGATGGCCTGTGCGTAGTCGTGCATCGCTGACGCGCCCACCGCGCCGGTGGGGTGCAGGCGCTGGTCGAACTGCGCGCCGCCCTGCTCGAAGTAGATGTGGGCGTCGAAGTCGTAGCCCTCGCCCAGGTTGTGCTGCAGCAGACCCGCCTGGGTGCCGAGCAGGCGGGTTTCCATCAGCTCGGCCTCGCGGATGTTGGCGGCCCAGCTGGCTTCCAGCACCAGGCTGGCGCCGTTGGCGAAGCGGATGTAGGCACTGGCCAGGTCTTCCACGTCGAAGGCCTTGCCCGACCTGGCCGCCGCGTCGCGCGCGATTGGGTCGTAGGTGCTGCCCAGCACCCAGGTGGGCTGCGGATAGCCCATCAGCCACAGCGCCAGGTCGAGCCGGTGCACGCCCAGGTCGATCAGCGGGCCGCCGCCGGCCAGCGCCTTCTGGCCGAACCAGCCGCCAAAGCCGGGCATGCCGCGACGGCGGTGCCACACGGTGCGGCCGAAGTAGAAGTCACCGAAGGTGCCGGCATCGACCTGGGCCTTCAGCGCGCGTGACTGGGCCGAGAAGCGGTAGCTGAAGTTGATCATCAGCCGCTTGCCGGCGCGCTGGGCCGCAGCCAGCATCTGCCGGCCTTCGGCGGCCGACAGCGCCATCGGCTTCTCGCACAGCACATGGCAGCCGGCATCGAGCGCCGCCAGCGTCAGCGGCAGGTGGAACTTGTTGGGCACGCAGACGCTGACCACATCCAGCCGCTCGGCGGCCAGCATGGCCAGCGGATCGGTGTGGCGCGCGCCGATGGCGTGGCTGTCACCGACCTTGGCCAGGCGGGCGGCGTCGGTGTCGGCGATGGCCACCACATCGGCCTGCGGATGCTGGCGCCAGCCGTCGATGTGCATGCGGCCGATGCCCAGGCCGATGATGCCCACCCGCAGGCGCCGGCCGTCGGTGGCCGGGCGGGCAGGGGCGGGGCCTTCCACCACATAGTCGCCGTTCATTGCAGGTCCTCCTGCGTCTGCAGGATGCCCACCTGGGCGAAGGCGCCGGTCTTGGCGCCCAGCGGCTCCAGCGGCGCGGTCATCGGGCAGATGTCGGTGATCTGCACCCGCGGCGCGGCCCACTGCACCGCGTTGGCCAGCACCCGCTGCACGTTGGCGTCGTGGTAGGTGGGGTAGGCCTCGTGGCCGGGGCGGAAATAGAACACCCGGC
>JAGOBT010000106.1 GCA_017999135.1 Burkholderiaceae bacterium | reverse complement strand
GTTGCAGCCCGACGAGCAACTGCGGGACTTCATCCGCCCCTACGCCTGGCTGACCAAGCTGTACCTGCTGTACCGGAAAAAGTTTTATCCGGTCGAGAGCCGCAGCATCGAGGCCACCGAGGAGGACGCGGCCCGCACGCGGGAACTCATCCGCGACCACATCGACGTGGAGATGCTGGAGACGGAGTTTCCGACCTACGTGCTGGACGAGCACTTCCTGACCAAGCTGAAGGACAAGAAGCCTGACGCCAAGGCGCTGGACATCGAAGCGATGTTGTCGTCGGAGCTGCGCATCCGGCTGGACCAGGATGAATCGTTCCGCCTGCTGTCGGAGAGGCTGCAGCGGCTCATCGACGAGAAGCGCGCCGGCACGCTGGCGGGAGTGGCGCTCATCGAAGAGCTGGAGAAGGTGACAGACGCGGTACGCCAGGCCATCGACGAGGTGAACCGCCCCATCGCCCAGCAACTGGCGTTGAAGGTGAAGGCGCGCAACGCCGCGATCGCCGACACGGTGGCCGTGGAGGTGGCAGCGGCCACGCTGGAGGTGGCCGACAAGCATTGCTTCCCGAACTGGTGGGCCACGTCAACCGCAGACCCCGATCTGACGAAGGACCTGCTGATGATGGTGGCCACGAAGTTCTCAGGGGCCGGGCTGCTGACGGCCGACGCCATGGGCTTCATCGGCACACTGGTGAAGACGCTCCGGCGCCGCCGCTACCAGCCGCGCGCGGAAAGCGCGGCAGCTTCGACGGATAGCGGCGATGCCAGCGCTGATTGATGACGGTGCGCCTGGCAGCCTGGAGTTGCCAGATGGGCGATTGATCGAGTTCGAGATTCGTTACTCCATCCGTGCACGCTCGGCGCGCCTGCGTCTGGGCGCCCGCGAGGGGTTGGTCGTCGTAGTCCCTGCAGGCCTTCAACGCGAACGTGTCAACCAGCTCGTCGCGAGCAAGCGCGATTGGATCGCGACGAAGCTGGACGACATCGAAGCCATTCGACACTTGATCCCGACGGTGACCCCGGCGCGCCCGCAGGCTTTCGACCTGCCGGCGCTTGCCGAGACCTGGCGGGTTGAGTACCGCGAGATGCGCCGGGCGTCGGTCGGCGCCAAGACAGATCAGCCTGGCCGCGTCGTGGTCTTCGGTGCCATCAGCGATGTGAACGCATGCCACGCAGCGCTTCGCCGGTGGCTGGCTCGCAGAGCTGCGGAAGCGCTCCCACCGTGGCTGGAGCGCATAGCGGCTCAATGTGGGCTGCAGCCCGCCGCTGTCGCCATCAAGAACCAGCGCACCCGCTGGGGAAGCTGCGCTTCCAGCGGGCGCATCAGCCTGAACTGCAAGCTGCTGTTCCTGCCGCGAGAACTAGTGCGCTACGTGATGGTTCACGAGCTCTGCCACCTCGTCGAGCCCAATCACTCGCATCGGTTCTGGACCCGCGTTCACGCGTTAGACAGACAAGCGGATGTGAACCACGGGCAAATGCGGGATGCGTGGACGAGAGTTCCTGCTTGGGCTGCGGGATGAACGTTCTGTCGCCAGGGCGTGCTCAGTAGTACGACGCCGGCATCAGCTTGAACAGCAGGTTCTCCACCCGCTGCCACAGGTGCCGCGCCGGCTCGCGCGCCAGCGTGCCGGTGCCACTGCGCCACTGCAGGCTGCCGCCGGGCGTGGCCTGCACCTGCCAGCTGTTGTCAGGCCCCATGTCGCGCTCGATCTGCCGCGCCAGTTCGGCGGCCAGCGGCGGGCTGTCGACCACCACGCCCATCTCGGAATTGAACACCTCCGAGCGCGGGTCCAGGTTCATCGACCCGATGAAGCTGCGCTGCCGGTCGACCACCATGGCCTTGACATGCAGGCCGACGAAGCCCGACCGCACCGGCGGCGTGTCCACCAGCTCGGCCTGGATGGCGGCGTCGGCGCGCAGCTCATGCAGCGTGACGCCGGTCTCCAGCAGGCGCCGGCGCCAGGGCCCGTAGTGGGCATTCACGGCCGGCACATCGTTGGACGAGAGTGAATTGGTCAGGATGCGCACCCGCACGCCGCGCGCCGCCAGGGTGCGCAGGTCGTCCATGAAAGTGGCATCGGGGATCACGTAGGCATTGCTGATCAGCACCTCGTGCTGCGCCGACAGCATCACCGCACGGAAGGCTGCGGGCATGCGGTTGGCCGAGCCTTCGGCGCGCGACGGCGGGTCGGCATGCACGGTGCTGCGGCCCGGGATCAGGGTGTGCACCAGGGCCAGCATGTCGGCCGTCCAGTCACGCTGGCCGGCCGCAATGGCGCGCAGCCCCGGGTGGGCGGCAGCGGCGGGCGGCAGTTCCAGCATGGCGGGCGTCAGACGGCTGGCGTCGGCCCCGGGCGGTGGTGGCGGCAGGCGGCGCACCCAGTCGCTGTTCCAGTAGCGGTCGAACACGGCGCTGGCCTGGCGCGCCACCGGGCCCACGCCCAGCACGTCCAGGTCATGGAAATTGAAGTCTTCATGCAGGCCCATGTATTCGTCACCGATGTTGCGCCCGCCCAGGATGGCGGTGCGGTTGTCGGCGATCAGCTGCTTGTTGTGCATGCGCCGGTTGATGCGCGCAAAGTCGGTGACGCCCTCGCCCAGCCGGCCCAGCCAGCCACGTCCACGCCAGGCGTTGAACACCCGCACCTCGATGTTCGGATGGGCATCCACCCGGGCCAGCATCGCGTCGCGCAGTTCGGGGCTGCTCATGGTGTGCAGCATGGTGTTCAGGTCGTCGAACAGCATGCGCACCTTCACGCCGCGGTCGGCCGCGGCGATGACCCGGGCCATCAGCAGCTGGCCGGCGCCGTCGGCAAACCAGACGTAGTACTGCACATCCAGCGAATGCCGGGCGCCATCGATCACGGCCAGCCGGTAGCGCAAGCCGTTGGCGTTGCTGTCGAGCAGGCGGAAGCCCGAGGCATCGGCACCGTGGCGCCCTGTGATCTGGCGCTCGACATCGGCCAGCAGGCCGTCGTCACGCGGCGACAGCGCCTGGCTGTGGGCCAGCTTGGGTGGCACCGGCGGGGGCGGCGTTGCGCATCCGGCCAGCAGCATCAGCAGCAGGCCGGACAGCAGGGCGATCATCGATGGGCGCGGGCGCATGGCGTGGGTCATCTGGAACGGCGGCCCGGCAGGGCAAGTTGGTGCCTGGACGGCATTGTCAGCGGGTGCGCCACGGCACGGCCATGGCAAGATCCTCCACTGCGGCATGGCAGGCGGGCCGTGCCCCCCCAGGAACGATGCTGCCAACCCTGTTTGCCCCTCGGCCCTGTCGCCCTCCCATGCGCCTGGCCCGCGCCGCGGGTGTGGCCATGCTGGGTGCCCTGCTGCTGGCCACCAGCGCCCGCGCCTGGGTGTACCCCGAGCACCGCGACATCGCCGCGCTGGCCGTGGCGTCGCTGGCGCCCGAGCGCCGCGCCGCCTTCGACCGGCTGTGGGAAGACGCGCGCACCGGCCATGAAGGCCGGCTGTGCCGGCTGTCGGCCTTCGCGCTGCAGGGCGTGGCGCCACTGTGCCTGGACTGGGCGGCGCTGACGGCCATCGCCGGTGACCATGCCTGCTCCGGCCGGCAACTGCTGGACACCGCGCTGCGGGCAGACTGGGTGCTGCAGGTGGCCGACGTGGCCGCGCAGCTGAAGGCCGACCTGGCACGCATCCCGGTGGTGCCACCGGCCTCGGCCCAGCCGGTGGAAATCACGCCCGAGACCATCGGCCCCGATCTGCGCCGCCGCATGCAGAGCTCGGAACACCGGGCCGAACGGCTGAACGCGCTGCGCGTGTCCGACATCCGCATGCAGCGCGCCGACCCGGGCTATGCCACCCGCGCCAACGCCAGCACCGCGCACTTCCTGCTGGCCCGCACGCAGGCCACTGGCGACGAAGCCAGCTACGGCCGCACGGCCGTGGCCCCCGGCGCCGAGATCAACGCAGTGGGCGTGTACCGCCACTACCACCTGAGCGCGCTGCAGAAGGCCGCCCGCCTGGCCCGCGAGACGCTGGCGCCGGACGCGCGGCGCGCCCTGCTGCTGGCCGCGCTGGCCGACGAGGCCTTTGCGCTGCACTTCCTGCAGGACACCTTTGCGGCCGGCCACATCGCCGGCACCTGGGGCGACGCGTCGCAGCGCAAGGGCACGCACGACTACTACAACGAGCATGGGCTGGAGATCTCCACCTGGGGCCAGGGCGGGCCGCCGGTGGTGGTGATGGGCGACGCCCACATGCGGCCCGAAGACGCCGCGCTGGCGGCCGAATCGGTGCGCCAAAGCCTGGCCCAGGTGATCGACGCCACCCAGGGCGTGCTGCCGGCCGACCTGGTGCCAATGGCCGACACCGCGCCGGCCGAGGCCGAGGGCTTCGACGTCTGCCGCAACAGCCGCATGCCGCCGCGGCCGGCTGCGCTGCAGCAGGCCGAGACCACCGGCACGCTGTTCACCGCCGTGCAGAAGCCCACGCCGGTGCCGGGGCTGGGCGCCGGACTGGGCGCGATGCCGCGCTTCCGCGCCGAGCTGGGGCCGTTCATCGGCCTGGCCGGCGCCATCGACCAGCGCCAGCTGCGCAACGGCTTCGATCCCAGGCAGACCGAGCGCGGCCGCATGACCGGGCTGGATGTCTCGCTGCGGCTGGGCCTGGGCCTGGAAGGCGTGATCGGCGACTCGGGTGACGGCCTGGTGTACGCCGCGGTGGGCATGCGCGCCGACGCGGCGTCGAGCAACAAGTTCCTGCCCGGGTCGGTGCTGAACGACGGTGGCGGCATCCTGGCGGCGGTGCCGGCGCGCACCGGGCCCAGCCTGCGGCTGCGCGCGCCGTTCTTCCTGGTGCCGGGTGACCTGCTGCTGCTGTCGCCGCTGGCGCTGGCGGCGCCCGAGGCCTATGCCGCGATGGCGGTGACGGCCAGCAACGGCGGCTTCATCCCCTGGCAGCTGGGGCTGGCCACGCCGGTGGGCCGCTTCCAGCTGGTGCTGGGCCGCGAACTCGGCGTCACCCGCTTCGGCCGCAGCAACGACGACCAGCTGATCGCCCCCGGCCTGGGGCCCGACGGCCCGGCCCGGCTGGTGCGCCTGCGCTCCACGCTGGTTGACCTGCCGATCCTGGAATACCGGCCCTACCGCGCCTTTGCCGGCAACCAGAGCTCGAGCGTGATGTTCCAGCTGTTCACCAGCGCCGACGTGCCCGGGCACGCCCGCGAGGTGGGCACCACCAACACCCCGGTGGACCTGCGCACCATCTGGTCGCTGGGGCTGCGCATGGTGTTCGACTGGCGCTACTACCGCTGACCCGACCCGCCGCGGTGCCGCCGGATAATCCCGAGGCACGCCCCCCTGACCCACCGACCATGACCCGCCCCATCCGCAGCCAGTACGAAGACTTCATGCGCCATGTGTTCACCCATGGCGTGGCCAAGGGCGACCGCACCGGCACCGGCACGCGCAGCGTGTTCGGCCACCAGATGCGCTTCGACCTGAACGAGGGCTTTCCGCTGGTCACCACCAAGAAGGTGTTCTGGAAGGCCATCGTCATCGAACTGCTGTGGTTCCTGCGTGGCGACAGCAACGTGCGCTGGCTGCAGGACAACGGCTGCACCATCTGGGACGAATGGGCCCGCGACGACGGCAGCCTGGGCCCGGTGTACGGCGTGCAGTGGCGCAGCTGGCCCACGGCCGACGGCCGCCACATCGACCAGATCGCCCAGGTGGTGCAGCAACTGAAGGCCAACCCCGACAGCCGCCGCATCATCGTCAGCGCCTGGAACGTGGCCGACCTGGATGCGATGGCGCTGATGCCTTGCCACGCCTTCTTCCAGTTCTACGTGGCACCGGCCACCACGCCGGGCGGGCGCGGCAAGCTCAGCTGCCAGCTCTACCAGCGCAGCGCCGACATCTTTCTCGGCGTGCCGTTCAACATCGCCAGCTACGCCCTGCTGACCCACATGCTGGCCCAGCAGTGCGACCTGGACGTGGGCGACTTCATCTGGACCGGTGGCGATTGCCACATCTACAACAACCACGTCGAGCAATGCGCGCTGCAGCTGACGCGCGCCCCGCATCCGTACCCGACGCTGGAGATCCTGCGCCGGCCCGACAGCATCGATGGCTACCGGTATGACGACTTCGTGCTGCATGGCTACCAGCATCACCCGCTGATCCGGGCCGACGTGTCGAAGTAGCCAGTCTCGGCATGGACGGATCCGGCTTGCCCTCGCTCTTCATCGCGTCGTCAAGCGAGGGGCTGCCGGTCGCCCATGATCTTCAGGAGGCTCTGGAGCACGACTGCCATGCCACGGTGTGGCCGCAAGCGGCATTTCAAGCGGGGCAACACGTGTTGCCTGAGCTCGTGCGCCAGGTCAAGCAGCACCAGTTCATGCTGGCTGTCTTCACCCCCGACGATCCGATGCGCCGGCGCGGCACCGAGGCCTGGGCGCCCCGCGACAACGTGGTCTTCGAACTGGGGCTGGCGACCGGACTGCTCGGCGCTGGCTTCTGTCAATTCATCGCGCCGCAGGGCCCCCATGCGCTGGCGCTGCCCAGCGACCTGTCAGGGCTGATCGGCCTGGACTACCCCGCCAGTCGGCCCGATGGCAACCGGCTGGCCGCGCTGGGGCCAGCCAGCAACAAGCTGCGGCGCTGGTTGCGCAGTGCATCGGCAACCACTGGCTCCGGGCGTGATCCCGGCACCGACCTGCGCACCTGGCTGGACCGCTGGAACAGCGAACCCCTGCGCACCCACCGCGCCATCCTGCGGGACGGCATCACGCTTGACCATGCCATGCCTGTCGTTGAACAGCGCAGCTTGCGAAGCGTCTTCCATTTTCTTGACGCCCTCGCCGATGCTGTTCTGCTGCAGCAAGTCGATGCCAACGCGGCGCAGCAGCACTTCGGCGCAGCACTGCCGGCAGTCTGGGCGGCGGCATCCCGGCTGCTCGCCCCGCCGAACGACGCCGCTGACTGGTGGCAACCGCTCCCACCCATTGCCAGGCTGTCGGCGCAGTGGGCCCTCGGTGACAAACCATGACCCCTGCCCCCACCATGCCGACACTCGCGCTGATCGCCAGCGTCGACCGCCACCGCTGCATCGGCAGCGGCAACGACCTGGTTTGGCGTGAGCCCGAGGACCAGCGTTGGTTCCGCCGCCAGACCATGGGCTGCCCGGTGGTGATGGGCCGGCGCACCTGGGATTCGCTGCCGGTGCGCTTCCGTCCCCTGCCAGGCCGCGCGAACATCGTCGTCACCCACCAGGCCGATTGGCAGTCCGACGGTGCCTTGGTGGCGCACAACCTGGCCGACGCGCTGGTGCAGGCACGCCAGGCGGCGGCCGCCAGCGGCGCGGCCCGGGTGTTCGTCATCGGCGGTGGCCAGCTGTTTGCCGAGGCCCTGCCGCTGGCCGACACCCTGCTGCTGACCGAGATCGACGCCGACCTGCCCGGGGACACCCGCTTTCCCGAATGGCGCACCGGCGCATTCGCGGAAGAATCAAGGGACACACGGCACAGCGCCGGCCCGCCGGCCTGCAGCTACGCCTTCGTCACCTACCAGCGCCAGCGTTGACCCGCCCGGCGCTGCCGACCCGGACGGCACCGCCATGCAGATCACCCCGATCGCCGACGCCAGCTTCGGCGCCACCGTCACCGGCCTGCGGCTGGCCGACCTGAACAATGCCGGCTTCGCAGCGCTGCACGCCGCCTGGCTGCAGCATGCGCTGCTGGTCTTCCCCGGTCAGTTCCTGACGAATGCCGAGCAGATCAACTTCGCCAGGCGCTTCGGCCCGATCGAGCGCATCGGCGGCGGCGACATCGTGGCCATCTCCAACGTCAAGGCCGATGGCACGGTGCGCCAGCACAGCCCGGCCGAGTGGGACGACATGATGAAGGTCATCGTCGGCAACATGGCCTGGCATGCCGACAGCACCTACATGCCGGTGATGGCACAGGGCGCGGTGTTTTCGGCCGCCGTGGTGCCGCCCACCGGCGGGCGCACCTGCTTTGCCGACATGCGCGCCGCCTACGACGCGCTGGACGACGCCACACGCGCGCTGGTGCACCAGCGGTCGGCCCGGCATTCGCTGGTCTATTCGCAGAGCAGGCTGGGCCATGTGCAGAAGGAAGGCTCGGCCTACCTGGGCTACGGCATGGACACCACCGCCACGCCGCTGCGCCCGCTGGTCAAGCGCCACCCCGAGACCGGGCGCCTGTCGCTGCTGATCGGCCGTCATGCGCATGCCATCCCGGGCATGGACCCGGCCGAATCCGAACGCTTCCTGGAAGACCTGGTGGCCTGGGCCTGCCAGCCGCCGCGGGTGGTGGCGCACCGATGGACGGCCGGCGACGTGGTGGTGTGGGACAACCGCTGCCTGCTGCACCGCGCCGAGCCCTGGGACTTCACCTTGCCCCGGGTGATGTGGCACAGCCGCCTGGCCGGCCACCCCGAGACCGAATCGGCGCCGCTGGTCTGAGCGTCAACCCGCGGCGGGCGTGGCCAGCACCGCCGGGTCGACGTTGGCGCCGCACAGCACCAGC
>JAGOBT010000105.1:3925-8566 GCA_017999135.1 Burkholderiaceae bacterium | reverse complement strand
TAGTGGTTGTAGACGGCCACCGACAGCGTGCGCTTGGCCGAGTCCTGGCCGATCACGTACTGGTCGAGCGTGGTCTTGATTTCCAGCGGCGCCGGCAGGTCCGACTTGGCCGCCTTGGCACCACCCGTCTCGGCCGGGGCCTCGTCACGGATGATGTCGTTGCACAGCTCGATGCACTCGTCGCAGATGAAGACCGACGGGCCGGCAATGAGCTTCTTCACCTCATGCTGGCTCTTGCCGCAGAAGCTGCAGTACAGGACTTTTTCGCCGGAGGCGCCCTTCTTGTCGGCCATGTGTGGAAGTGTGCTTTGCTCAGGCGTTGGGGGGTGGACTTCGATGATAGAGCAATCGCCTGCGGCGGCCCTCTGGTCGCCACAGGCGGGTACTCAGCCGCGGCGTTCAGCCACGTTTGGCGATCACCTGGTCGATCAGGCCGTAGGTCTTGGCCTCTTCGGGCGACATGTAGTAGTCACGCTCCATGTCGGCGGCGATCTTCTCGAAGCTCTGGCCGGTGCGGTCGGCGTAGATGCGGTTGAGCTGCTCGCGGGTCTTGAGGATCTCGCGGGCGGTGATCTCGATGTCGGTGGCCTGGCCCTGGGCGCCGCCCGAGGGCTGGTGGATCATGATCTTGGCGTTGGGCAGCGAGATGCGCTTGCCCTTGGCGCCCGCCATCAGCAGGAAGCTGCCCATGCTGGCGGCCATGCCCATGCACAGGGTGCTGACATCGGGCTTGATGAAGTTCATCGTGTCGTAGATCGACAGGCCGGCGCTGACGCTGCCGCCCGGGCTGTTGATGTACAAGAAGATGTCCTTGTCGGGGTTCTCGCTCTCCAGGAACAGCATCTGCGCCACCACCAGGTTGGCAGTGGCGTCATTGACCGGGCCGACCAGGAAGATGATGCGCTCGCGCAGCAGGCGGCTGTAGATGTCGTAGGCGCGTTCGCCCCGTCCCGATTGCTCGATGACGATGGGCACCATGCCCAGGGCTTGCGTCTCCAATGCACTCATGGTTGTCCTCGGATGAAATGTCGATGCCGATGATAGCCCCCTGCCCAGGGGCTTGCAGGCGATGAAAAAAGGGGCGCCGACCTGTCAGTCGTGCGCCCCCGGCAGCAGGCCGGCCACCCGTGCAACGGGCGGCGGCGGCTGGGATCAGGCGGTCATCAGCTCGTCGAACGGCAGGGCCTTGTCGACCACCTTGACCAGGCTCAAGACATGGGCGGTGACGTTGTTCTCGATCACCACGGCTTCCACCTCGGCCATGCGCTGGCGGTCCGACAGGTACCAGCGCATCACGTCGGCCGGCTTCTCGTAGCTCTGGCTCATCTCTTCGATGTGGGCCTGCAACTGCTCGGGCTTGGCCTGCAGGTTGTTGGCGCGCACCAGCTCGGCCACCACCAGACCCAGGCGCACGCGGCGCTCGGCCTGGGGCTGGAACAGCTCGCTGGGGATCGGGGCCTTGTCGGCGTCCTTGATGCCACGCTGCTTCAGGTCGTCACGGGCGTTGGCGACCAGGCGCTCCAGCTCGTTGTCGACCAGGGCCTTGGGGATGTCGAGCGTGGCCACCTTCAGCAGCGCGTCCATCGCGGCGCCCTTGTTGCGGCCCAGCACGCGGAACTTGACCTCGCGCTCCAGGTTCTTCTTGACGTCGGCGCGCAGGCCGTCCACCGTGCCGTCGGCGATGCCCAGGCTCTGGATGAAGGCTTCAGTCAGCTCGGGCAGGTTCTGGGCCTCGATCTTCTTCATCGTCACCAGGAAGTCGGCTTCCTTGCCGGCCACGTCCTTGCCGTGGTAGTCCTCGGGAAACTGCAGCGGGAAGGTCTTGTTGTCGCCGACCTTCATGCCGCGCACGGCCTTGTCGAACTGCTCCAGCATCTGGCCTTCGCCGATGATGAACTGGAAGGCCTCGGCCTTGCCGCCCGAGAAGGTCTCGCCGTCGATCTTGCCTTCGAAATCGATGGTGACGCGGTCGGTCTCGGCGGCGCCTTCGGCGGCCGGGCGCTGGGCGAAGGTGCGGCGCTGCTTGCGCAGGATGTCGACGGTGCGGTCGATGGCAGCCTCGGTCACCTCGCTGCTGAAGCGCTCGACTTCCACCGTGGTCAGGTCGCCCAGGCTCACTTCGGGGTAGACCTCGAAGGTGGCCTCGAAGGCCAGCTGGCCTTCGGGCGCGCCGTCCTTGGGCGCAACGCGCGGCACGCCGGCCACACGCAGCTGCGCCTCATTGGCGGCGCTGGCGAAGGCCTGGCCGATCTTGTCGTTCATCACCTCGCTCTGCACCGAGTAGCCGTAGCGCTGGGCCACCACGCTCATCGGCACCTTGCCGGGGCGGAAGCCGTCGGCCTTGACCGTGCGGGACAGCTTCTTCAGCCGGGTCTCGATCTCGGCGTTGAGGTCATTGGCCGGGATCAGCAGCGTGATGCGGCGCTCGAGCTTTTCAAGGGTTTCGACAGTGACAGCCATGGGGAACTCGCTGGAAAGGTTGGGGCTGGTGCGCGGGGCCGGACTCGAACCGGCACGCCCGTGAAGGCGTCAGGACCTAAACCTGGTGCGTCTACCGATTTCGCCACCCGCGCGGGAAATCTATGAAGGCAGCCGCCCCGCACGGCCTCGTGCAGGGCTGCCGGACACGCCGGGAAACCGGCGATTCTAGCCCGCCGCCGCCCCCTGGCCTGCGGGGTCGGGGCGCCGCACCCGGAACCACGCCGCATACATCGCCGGCAACGCCAGCAGGGTGAGCGCCGTGGCCACGATCAGCCCGCCCATGATGGCCACCGCCATCGGCCCCCAGAACACGCTGCGCGTGAGCGGGATCATCGCCAGCACCGCCGCGGCCGCCGTCAGCACGATGGGCCGGAAGCGGCCGACCGTGGCCTCAACGATGGCGTCCCAGGCCGGCAGGCCATGGGCGCGGTTCTGCTCGATCTGGTCGATCAGGATCACCGAGTTGCGCATGATCATGCCCATCAGCGCGATCACCCCCAGCAGCGCCACGAAGCCGAACGGCCGGTTGAACAGCAGCAGCGCCGCCGCCACGCCGGCAATGCCGAGCGGCCCGGTCAGGAACACCAGCATCGCTCGCGAGAAGCTGTGCAGCTGCAGCATCAGCAGCGTGAAGATGATGAACAGCATGATGGGCATGCCGGCCACGATGCTGCCGGTGCCCTTGCTGCTCTGCTCCTGCGCGCCGGCAATGCGGATGTCGTAGCCCGGCGGCATGCTGGCCTTCAGCGCCTGCAGCTGCGGCCACACCGCCTGGGTGACGGTGAGGCCCTGCACGCCGTCGACCACGTCGCCCTGCACGGTGATGGCGTACTGCCGGCCCTCGCGCCACAGCACACCGGGCTCCCAGGCCAGGTCGATCCTGGCGATCTGCGTCAGCGGGATGGTGCGGCCGCTGCTGGTGGGCACGAAGGCGTTGCCGATGTCGGTGAGCACGTTGCGCTCTTCCAATGGCTGGCGCAGCACGATGTCGATCAGCTTGTCGCCCTCGCGGTACTGGCCCACGGTGGTGCCGCTCAGGCCCCCGCGCGAGCCCTGGGCGATCGACTGGCTGCTGACGCCCAGTGCACGGGCCTTGTCCTGGTCGATCTGCAGGCGCAGGGTCTTGATCTGCTCGTTCCAGTTGTCGTTGACGCCGCGCATGGCGGGGTGGCCCGCCAGGATGGCCTTGACCTGGTCGCCGTACTGGCGCACCAGCGCGCCGTCGCCGCCCATCACGCGGAACATCACCGGGTAGTCCACCGGCGGGCCGTTGGGCAGCACCTTCACCCGGGCGCGGGCTTCCGAGAACTCCTCGGCCAGCAGGGTGGGCAGCTTCTGTCGGATGCGCTCGCGTGCGGCCAGGTCCTTGGGCAGCAGGATGGCCTGGCTGGCGTTGGCCTGCGGGAAGATCTGGTTCAGCGGCAGGTAGAAGCGTGGCACGCCTGCGCCGATCCAGAACGTCACACTCTGCAGATCGGGCTCCTGCATCATGAGGGCCTCGAAACGGCGCGCCAGCGCCTCGGTCTCGCGCTGGGTGCTGCCCTCGGGCAGCCACAGGTCGACCAGGATCTCGGGCCGGCTGGAATCAGGGAAGAACTGCTGCTGCACCTTGCCCAGCGCGACGATGCCGCCACCGAACAGCGCCAGCGTCAGCGCCAGCGTGATCCAGCGGTGGCGCACGCAGGCACCCACCAGGCGGCGGAAGCTTTCGTAGAACGGCGTGTCGAACAACTCGTGCGGCGTGCCGGTGGTCTGCTTGCGGGTGTGCAGCAGCCAGGCGCCCAGATAGGGCACGAAGTAGACCGACACGATCCAGCTGATGACCAGCGCCGCCGAGGTGACGGCGAAGATGGCGAAGGTGTACTCACCCGTCACCGACTTGGCCATGCCGATGGGCAGGAAGCCGGCCGCGGTGATCAGCGTGCCGGTCAGCATCGGCATGCTGGTCACCTCGTACGCATAGGTGGCGGCGGCCTTCTTGTCCCAGCCCTCCTCCAGCTTGCGCACCATCATTTCCACCGCGATGATGGCGTCGTCCACCAGCAGGCCCAAAGCGATGATCAGGCTGCCCAGGCTGATCTTGTGCAGGCCCACGCCCCAATAGAACATGGTGATGAAGGTGATGGCCAGCACCAGCGGGATGGTGATGCCCACCACCAG
>JAGOBT010000105.1:0-3825 GCA_017999135.1 Burkholderiaceae bacterium | reverse complement strand
GCCGAACAGCTCGACCTTGGCCACGTCGGGCACGCGCAGCAGCTGGGTGCGCACCTGTTCGGCGAACACGCGCAGTTCCTCGTCGCTGAAGCCGTCGGCCGACAGCGCGAAGATGCTGCCGTAGACGTCGCCGAAGTCGTCGTTGAACACCGGCCCGATCACCCCCTGCGGCAGGGTGTTGCGCATGTCGCCGACCTTCTTGCGCACCTGGTACCAGGTGGCCGGCACGTCCTTGGGCGGTGTGCTGTCCTTCAGCTCCAGCAACGTCAGCGATTCACCGGGCTTGGTGTAGCTGCGGATCACGTCGCTGTTGGGCACTTCCTGCAGCGTGCGCTCGATCTTGTCGGTCACCTGCTCGGCCATCTGCTGGGCGGTGGCGCCCGGCCAGAAGGCCTGCACCACCATCACGCGGAAGGTGAACGGCGGGTCTTCGTCCTGCCCCAGCTGGAAGTAGGCGGCCACGCCCAGCACCAGCATCACCACCATCAGGTAGCGGGTCAGCGCCGGGTGCTCGAGCGCCCAACGCGAGATGTTGAAGCGGCCGGGCTGGTGCACCGGAGAGGGTGAGCTGTGCATGGCGGCGCTCAGCGGGATGCGGCGGGGCTGGCGGCTGACGCTGCCGAGCCGCGACTGGCAGCCGCCGCAGGCGCGGCGCCCGGTTCGGCATACCAGCGCACCTTCTGGCCGGGTGTCAGCGTGTGCACGCCGGCCGTCACCACCGCCTGGCCGGGCTGCAGGCCGCCGGCCACCACCACCAGGTTGCCGTCGGCGCCGGCCACGGCGATCGACTGGGCCCGCACCGTCATCGCTGCGGGGTCGACCAGCCACACGTTGGTCTGGCCGCCCTGCTCGAAGACCGCCGTCAGCGGCAGCTTGACCACACCCGGCACCGGCGGCATGGCCACCAGCACGTTGGCTGTCTGGCCCAGGCGCAGATCGGTGCGGCCGATGTCGGCGCGGACTAGGAAGGTGCGGGTCACCGGGTCGGCCGCCGCGGCCACCTCGCGCACGGTGGCGGGCTGGGTCGCGGTGGCGCCCCAGGGCTTGAGCTGCAGCGCGCCGGGCTTGCCCAGCGCGGCGCGCATGTCGGCGGCGCGGTCCTCAGGCACGCTGAACACGGCGTCGCGCGGGCCGTCATGCGCCAGGCGCAGCACCGGCGCGCCGGCGGCGAGCACCGTGCCGGGCTCGGCATCCACCGCCACCACGATGCCGGGCACGGCGGCCGTCAGCACCGCATAGCCGGCCTGGTTCGTCTGCAACCTGGCCTGGGCGATGGCCTGCTCAGCCTGGGCGCGGGTGGCCTTCAGCGCAGCATCGCGCCGCTCCAGTTCGACACCGCTGATGAAGCCCTGCTCGCGCAGCGTCACGTAACGCTTGAACTCCGACTCGGCAAACGCCAGCTGGGCCTGGGCGGCCGACAGCGACGCGCGGGCAGCGTCCTGGCCCAGGCGCAGGTCGCTGGGGTCGATCTCGGCCAGCGCCTGGCCGGCCTTCACCACGTCGCCCACATTGACCATCCGCTTCACCAGCTTGCCGCCGACACGGAAGGCCGGGCGGCTTTCGGCACGGGCGCGCACCTCGGCCGGGTACTCATGCAGCAGGTTGGCGCTGCCGGCCTGCACGGTGAGGGTGCGCACCGCCCGCACCGGCTCGGGCGCGGGCGCTGGCTTGCTGCAGGCGGCCAGCAACGACACAAGAACCAGGGGCAGCATGAGAAGGCGCATGGGCACAGGCCGGTGGGATGGAGGGGCGCTTGGCCGACACAGGCAGGGCCGTGCAACCAAAGTTAATGACTGACCGGTCAGTAATATAGAAGTGACCTCGCAGCCTGTCAAACCACCGGGCATGCACCTGCCATGCCTGCCGCCACCCCGGGCCAAGGCCTGCCTGCGCCGGCAGCCGACAATGCGCGCCGTGCCGGTCGATCACTACGAGAACTTCCCCGTCGCGTCGCTGCTGTGCCCGCCGTCGATGCGGGCCGGCGTGACGGCGCTGTACCACTTCGCCCGCACAGCCGACGACATCGCCGACGAGGGCGACGCATCGCCCGAGGCCCGCCGGCAGCAGCTGCGGCAGTACCAGGCCGCGCTGGCGCAGGCCGCCGCAGGCCGCCCGGCGGCCGGGCCCTGGGCGCCGGTGTTCGGCCCGCTGGCGCAGGCCATCACCCGGCACCAGCTGCCGTTGCCACTCCTGACCGACCTGCTCGACGCCTTCCTGCAGGACACCCACAACCCCCGCTACGCCGACCGCGCCCAGCTGCTGGACTACTGCCGCCGCTCGGCCAACCCGGTGGGCCGCCTGATGCTGCACATGGCCGGCGTGCAAGGCGCGCAGGCGCTGGCGCAGTCCGACGCCATCTGCAGCGCGCTGCAGCTGATCAACTTCTGGCAGGACCCGAGTGTCGACCTGCCGCGCGGCCGCCACTACGTGCCCGAGGCCGACGCCCGCCGCCACGGCCTGACGCTGGACCAGCTGGCGCAGCAGCCCGACAGCCCCGCCAGCCAGGCGCTGCTGCGCGAGCTGTGCCACTGGGCCGGCGCACTGATGACCGAAGGCGCCCCATTGGCCTGCGCTGTGCCCGGCCGCCTGGGCTGGGAACTGCGCCTGGTGGTCCAGGGTGGCCTGCGCATCCTTGAGAGAATCTCGGCCATGCACTACCGCACCTTGCGCCAGCGCCCCAAGCTGGGCACCACCGACCTGCCCGTGATGCTGTGGCGCGCCCTGCGCATGCGCCCTGCCCGGCCCGCCCCCGGCTTCCATCTGGCCTGAACCGCGGCATGAGCACCACGCCCCAGCAATACGTGCAGGAGAAAGCCGCAGGCAGCGGCAGCTCGTTCTACTACGCCTTCCTGTTCCTGCCGCCGCCGCGGCGTGCGGCAATCACTGCGTTCTACGCCTTCTGCCGCGAGGTGGACGACGTGGTCGACGAGATGCGTGACGCCGGCGTGGCCGCCACCAAGCTGGCCTGGTGGCAGCAGGAGGTGGCGCGGGCCTTTGCCGGTGGCGCCACCCACCCGGTCACCCAGGCGCTGATGCCGCACACCGCCACCTACGGCATCACCGCCGAACACCTGCTGGCGGTGATCGAGGGCTGCCGCATGGATCTGGAGCAGACCCGCTACCTCGACTTGCCCGGCCTGCTGCGCTACTGCCACCTGGTGGCCGGCATCGTGGGCGAGGTGGCGGCGCGCATCTTCGGCCACACCGACCCGCAGACCATCGCCTATGCCCACCGGCTGGGCCGGGCGCTGCAGCTCACCAACATCATCCGCGACGTGGGCGACGACGCCCGGCGCGGCCGCATCTACCTGCCGGTGACCGAGCTGCAGCAGTTCGACGTGAAGGCCCATGAGCTGCTCAAGCGCGACAAGCCCTGGGGCTACAGCGACCGCTTCACCGCGCTGATGCGCTTCCAGGCCGAACGCGCCCACGCCACCTACGACGAGGCCCTGGCCATGCTGCCCGAGGCTGACCGCCTGGCCCAGAAGCCGGGGCTGATGATGGCCAACATCTACCGCAGCCTGCTGCGCGAGATCGAGGCCGACGGCTTCCAGGTGCTGCACCAGCGCACCTCGCTCACGCCCATCCGCAAGCTGTGGATCGCGCTGATGACCCACTGGCGCGGGCAGTGACGCCGGCCCGCCGGGTGGCGGTGGTCGGCGCCGGCTGGGCCGGCCTGGCCGCCGCGGTGCGGCTGGTGCAGGGCGGCGCCCAGGTCAGCGTGTTCGAGATGGCGCGCCAGCCCGGCGGCCGCGCGCGGCAGGCCGACGGCGCCGGGCACGGCTTCGACAACGGCCAGCACATTCTGATCGGCGCCTACAGCGC
>JAGOBT010000104.1 GCA_017999135.1 Burkholderiaceae bacterium | reverse complement strand
GGCCTTCGGGCATGGTGACTTCCAGGCCGTCCAGGTCGTCGGTGACGGTGATCTGACAGGCCAGGCGCGAACTGTCCTTCAGCTCGGCGGCGAAGTTCAGCATGTCGTTCTCCTGCTGCGTGCGCTCGCCGGTCTTGGCGGCCCAGTCGCCTTCGACGAAGACATGGCAGGTGGCGCAGGCACAGGCGCCGCCGCAGTCACCGTCGATGCCGGGCACGTTGTGGTCGATGGCCGCGCGCATCAGCGACAGGCCGGCTGTGGCGTCCACCGTGTGGCGCTGCCCGCTGTGGGCGATGAAGGTGATCTTGGGCATGGTCGGTCGGGCAGTGGGAAGGGGCAGGGAAGGGGTCAGGTGGGCTTGGCCATGCGCTGGGCACGCAGCGCGCGCAGCTGCTCGGGGCTGAGGCCCAGTGCGTGCGTCATCGGCCCGGCGGTGTCCATGTCCCAGCTGTGGCGCGGGCCGATGGTCAGGCCGCCGTCCACCGTGATGTGGGTGCCGGTGATGAAGCCGGCGGCGTCGCTGGCCAGGAACAGCGCCGCCTCGGCGATGTCGTGCGGCAGGCCCGAGCGGCCGATCGGGTTGGCCGTGCCGCTGCGCTCGGCGATCTGCGCGGCCAGCGCACCGGCCTTGTCGTGGTCCATCTGCATCAGCCCGCCGAAGATGCGGGTGGCGATGAAGCCCGGCACGATGGCGTTGATGCGGATGCGCTGCGGCGCCAGTTCGGCCGCAGCCACTCGGGTGTAGTGCAGCACGCCGGCCTTGGCCACCGAGTAGCACAGCGGCGCGTAGCCCGCCTGCAGCGCCGACACCGACGAGGTGTTGACGATGGACCCGCCGCCGCGCTGGCGCATGTGCGGCACGGCGTAGGCCGCGCCGGCGGCCACCGAGCGCAGCAGCAAGGCCTGGGTGTGGTCCCAGCTGGCGGGGTCGAAGGCTTCGACCCCGGCCGCCGTGCCACCGGCGCCGGCGTTGGAGAACAGGATGTCCAGCCCGCCGAAGTGCGCCGCCGCGCCGTCGATCGCGGCCTTCAGCTGGGCGCAATCGGTCACGTCGCAGGGCATGAAGTGCACCGCCGGGCCCAGGCGGTCGGCCAGGGCAGCGCCGGCTGCTTCGTTCTTGTCGGCCGCCAGCACCTGGCAGCCCTGGTCGACGAACAGCTCGACCGCCGCTTCACCGATGCCCGACGCGGCACCGGTGATGACGGCCACCTTGCCTTGCAGGCGCTGTCGCATCGGGTGCCGATCAGTGGTCGAACATGATGACGTTGCGCGCAACGCCGCCGGTCTTGAGGGTGGCGAAGCCCTCGTTGATCTGCTCCAGCTTGATGCGCGAGGACACCATTTCCTTCAGGTGCAGCTTGCCCTGCATGTGGAAGTCGATCAGCCGCGGCATGTCGGTGCGGAACTGGTTGCTGCCCATCATGCTGCCCTGGATCTTGCGTTCGGCCAGGAAATCGACGCCGTGCAGCTCGATCTTGGTGCCCACCGGGATCATGCCGATGATGGTGGCCGCGCCGCCGGGGCGCAGGCAGCTGAAGCTCTGCTCGGCGGTGGTCTTCAGACCGATGCACTCGAACGCATAGTGCACGCCGCCGTTGGTCATGTCGCGGATCCGCTTGACGGTGTCGCCCAGGTTGGCGTCGACGATGTCGGTGGCACCGAAGGCCCGCGCCAGGTCGAACTTGAACGGGTCCTTGTCGACCACGATGATGCGGCCGGCGCCGGCAATGGCCGCCGCGTTGATGGTCGACAGCCCGATACCGCCGGCGCCGAACACCGCCACCGTGCTGCCCGGCTCCACCTTGGCGGTGCGGGCCACGGCGCCATAGCCGGTGATCACGCCGCAGCCGATCAGCGCGGCCAGGTCCAGCGGCATGTCTTCGCGCACCTTCACCAGGGCGTTCTCGTGCACCACCATCTGCTCGGCAAACGCCGACAGGTTCAGGAACTGGTTCATGTGCTGGCCCTTCCAGCCCAGGCGCCTGGCCTTGCCGGCGGGGGGCTTCACCTCGGGGTCGCCGCACAGCGACAGGTGGCCCGACAGGCAGAAGCTGCAGTGGCCGCAGAACATCGACAGGCAACTGATGACATGGTCACCGGGCTTGAGGTAGGTCACGTCCTCGCCGACGGCTTCCACCACACCCGCCGCCTCATGGCCCAGCACGGCGGGCAGCGGATAGGGGTACAGGCCGTCGATGAAGTGCAGGTCGCTGTGGCACAGGCCGGCGGCGGCGGTGCGCACCAGCACCTCGCGGCGCTTGGGCTTCTCGAGGACGATGTCCTCGATCGTCATCGGCTGGTTGGGGGCGTGCAGGACGGCAGCTTTCATCGGGATGCTCCAGTGGGCAGGGCCGACCAGCCTGGTGCCGGCGGCGATTCGGGCATTCTGCGCCGGGCAATTGCCGCGGCAGGCCGGTGTTTGTCCGGTGTGCCGGTGGCGCCGGGCTGTCGCCAGGACGACTGCGCGCCTGCGCTCAGCCCACGGCCCAGGCCATCCAGGCCCACAGCAGCAGCAGGCTGCCCAGGGTGACGGGCACGCCGGTGGCGGCGTGGCGACGCCAGTCGATGGCAATGCCAGCCTGGCGCGCCAGGTCGGCCACGATCAGGTTGGCGATCGACCCCACCAGCAGCAGGTTGCCGGCGAAGGTGCTGACCAGCGCCAGCGTCACGCCGGCCTGGCTGCCGGAGCCAGTGGCCGCGGATGGCAGGTGCGGCAGCAGCAGCATCACCGCCGGCACGTTGCTCACCAGGTTCGACAGCAGCACGCCCACCACCAGCAGCGGCCCTGGGTCGGCCAGGTGCACGCCCTGTGCAGCCAGCCAGGCCACCGCCTGCCCGGCCAGGCCGGTGGTGGCAAAGGCGTGGTTGACGACGAACAGGCCGATGAACAGCAGCAGCAGCAGCCAGTCCACATCGCCCATCACCTCGGCCGAGTGCAGCCGGCGGCTGAGCAGCAGCACGCCGGCGCCGACCAGGGCGGCCACGTCGCGCGGCCAGTTGGTCAGCAGGAACACCCCCATCAGCGCCGTGGCCACGGCCAGGCCCTTGGTGGTCTGCCAGGCGTCCAGCGGTGGGTCGGCGGTGGCCAGGCCTGGCCTGGGCACGCCAGCGGCCGCGCGGGCACCGGGGCCCCAGGCCAGCCAGGCCCAGAGCAGCACCAAGCTGGCCAGCACCGGCGGCAGGGCCTGGCGCAGATAGGCCGGAAACGACAGCTGCAGCACCGATCCGATCAGCATGTTCTGCGGGTTGCCGATCAGCGTGGCGGCCGAGCCGATGTTGGCCGCACAGGCCAGCCCCAGCAGAAAGGGCACCGGCGGCAGGCCGCGCTGCAGGCACAGCCGCGCCACCACCGGCGTCATCGCCAGGCAGACCACGTCGTTGGAGAACACCGCCGACAGGCCGGCCGCCACCGCGATCAGCGCGCCCAGCAGGGCCGGGCGCGACAGCGGCATGGCGCCCACCCGCTGCGCCACGGCGGCGTAGAAGCCGCTCATGCGCAGCTGCGCCGACAGCACCATGAAGGCGAACAGCAGCACCAGGGTGGGCAGGTCGACCGCCTGCGCGGCCGACGCCAGCGTCTGGCCGCCGAGGGCGATCACCGCGATGGCGCCCAGCAGGGCCACGCCCGAGCGGTCGAGCTTCAACCCCGGCAGGCCGCCCAGGAACATGCCCAGGTAGACGATGGCGAACACCGTCACCACCCCGGCGGTGTGCAGGTCGGCCGGCAGCACGCGCCGCTCAGGCCAGCTTGCTGGTCTTGTTCATGAAGGCGGCGATGCGCTCGGCCATGTCGGGGCCGCGGCCTTCACTGCGGTGGATCTCGTGCGACAGGCCGGCGCGCAGCGGCAGGCCTTCGGTCTCGCGGTACAGGCGCTTGTTGGCGCGCAGGCTGTACCAGGAATTGGCCAGGATGGACCGGGCGGTGGTGGCCAGCGCGGCGTCGAACCCGGCATCGGGCACGCACCAGTTCACCAGGCCCATGGCCTCGGCCTCGCGGCCGCTGAAGGTGCGGGCGGTGTAGGTCATCTCCTGGGCCTTGGCCATGCCCACCCGGCGCGGCAGGCGCTGGCTCATGCCCCACACCGGCACCAGGGCCCAACGCGCATGGGTGTCGGCGAACTTGGCCGATTCGGCGGCCACGATCAGGTCGCCCGCCAGGGCCAGCTCCAGTGCGCCGGTGTAGCAGTGGCCATGCACCGCGGTGACCACCGGCTGCGGCAGGTTGGCCAGCAATTCGATGGTGTCGGCCTGGAAGTGCGGCTGCGGCGGACGCTCGCCATGGGCGATGTCGGCCAGGTCGTGCCCGGCCGAGAAGCACTTGCCCGCACCACGCAGCACCACCAGGCCGATGCGGTCGGTGTCCTGCGCGAGTTGCAGCACATGGGCGCGCAGCTCGGCAAACAGGGCCACCGTCAGCGCGTTCAGCTTTTCGGGGCGGTGCAGGGTGAGGGTGGCGAGGCCGTCGGCGTCTTCGCGCAGGACCAGTGGCGACATGGGGGCTCCAGGGGGTGGCGGGCCAGGGTGGCCAAACCAGAATAGCGCAGGGCCGCCACCCGCGGCCGACGCCTGCCGGACACCCTGTCAGCCGCGCCAGCCCGGCGCGGCGGCCCGGTCCAGCCAGTGCAGCAGGGTCTGGTGCAGCACCGCGCTGTTCACCGGCTTGGACAGGTGCGCGTCCATGCCGGCGGCCAGGCAGCGCTGGCGGTCGTCGTCGAAGGCATTGGCGGTCAGCGCCACCACGGGCGTGTGGCGGTTCAGGCTGTCGGCCCGGATGGCGCGGGTGGCGTCCAGGCCGTTGAGCCTGGGCAGCTGCATGTCCATCAGGATCACGGCATAGGGCCGCTGCCGCGCCATCGCCACGGCCTGGGCACCGTCTTCGGCCAGGTGCACCGTCAGGCCCGCCTGCTGCATCAGACCGGTGGTCACTTCCCGGCTCACCGGCTCGTCGTCCACCAGCAGCACCAGGGCGCCAGCGTGGCGGGCCTGCAACTGGGCGGGCCCGGGGCCGTTGCCCGCGGACGGCGGCGTTGCGGGCAGTGCATCGGCGGTGTGAAGGCACACGGTGAACCAGAAGCAGCTGCCGCGGCCGGGGGTGCTGTCGACACCGATTTCGCCACCCATCATCGCCACCAGCTGCTTGCAGATGGCCAGGCCCAGCCCGGTGCCACCGTAGCGGCGCGACATCGAGTTGTCGGCCTGCTCGAAGGCGGTGAACAGCCGTGCCCGCGCCTGCATGTCGATGCCGATGCCCTGGTCGGTCACCTCGAAGCGCAGCCGCTTCAGGCCGGGCTGGGCATCGGCCTGGGCCACGCGCACCGTCACCGTGCCTGCGGTGGTGAACTTGATGGCGTTGTCGACCAGGTTCAGCAGCACCTGCTTCAGGCGCAGCGGGTCAGCGGTGAAGGCCTGCTGCGCCAGCGCGTCGGGCAGGTCCATCGCCAGCGCCAGGCCCTTGTCGGCCGCGCGCTGGCCGGTCAGCTGCTGCAGGCTGTGCATCAGGTCGCCCAGCGCGAAATCGGTGGCCTCCAGCGTCATGCGCTCGGCCTCGATCTTCGAGAGGTCGAGGATGTCGTTGATCAGCCCCAGCAGGTGCTGCGAGGCCTGCTCCACCTTGCCGAGCTGGTCGCGCAGCACCGGGTCCTGGGTGCGCATCAGGGCCAGGCCGTTCATGCCCATGATGGCAGCCATGGGCGTGCGCAACTCATGGCTCATGTTGGCCAGGAAGCTGCTCTTGGCACGGCTGGCGGCTTCGGCCGCCTCCTTGGCAATCGACAGCGCGGCGGTGCGCTCCTCCACCAGCTCTTCCAGGTGGTGCCGATGGCGCGCCAGCTCGTCCTGCGCCTGGCGGCGGCGGGTGATGTCCTGCACCATGCCCACCATGCGGGTGGGCGCGCCACCGGTGTCGCGCTCGCAAACGCGGCCGCGGTCGTGCACCCACAGGAACGCGCCATTGCGGTTGCGCAACCGGTACTCGGCCTCGTAGCGCGAGCGCTTGCCGGCCAGGTGGTCGTTGGTGGCGTCCAGCACCCGGGCGGCGTCGTCGGGGTGGATGTTCTGGCTCCAGGTGGCCAGCGTGGGCGCCATCTCGTCAGGGCCGTAGCCCAGCATGGTCTTCAATTGCGGGCTGAAGAACACCGAGCCGTTGGTGATGTCCCAGTCCCACAGGCCGTCCATGGCCTCGTTCAGCGCGAACCACAGCTGGTTCTCGCGCTTCTTCATGTCGGCCTCCAGGGCCATGCGGCGCGAGATGTCGCGCGCCACCGACAGGAAGTAGTCGCGCCCCTGGTCGGTGAAGCAGGTGGTGTTGACCTCCACCGCCACCTCGTGCCCCGCCGCATGCCGGTGGCGGCCCACGAACGTGTAGGTGCGTGCGTTGCGGATCACGGCCGCAATGTCCTGCCACTGCGGCGCGCCGGTCACGTCCATCTGCAGGCTGAGCACGCTGTGGTTGAGCACCTCGCTGGCGCTCAGGCCCAGGCTCTCCCAGGCGGCGCGGTTGCCCCAGACGATGTTGGACGTGTCCGGGTCAAGCAGGTAGACCGCATCGGCCATGTGCTCGAACAGGGTGGCGAACGCGGGGGGGGCCCAGGTGGTCTCCGGCATGGTGTGGCGGCGTGAGGAGAAGGCTGAAGTGTCGCCTGCCTGCGGCAGCTGGCGAACAGCCGCCCCGCGCTGCCGCGCACGGCGGCCGGCCTAACGTCAGAAGGCCGGTGCGCCATGGCGGGGCAGGGTGAGCGTGAAACACACCCCGTCGCCGTCATTGCGCACGGCGATCTCGCCGCCCATCTTCGCCAGATAGCCGCGTGCCACGAACAGGCCTTGCCCGCGCTGCCCCGGCTGTGCGCGGTCACTGGTCCCCAGTTCGAACAACGTGGCCAGCCGCTCTTGCGGGATGCGCGGGCCCTGGTTGGCCACGTCCACCTGCGCGCGGTCGGGCAGGCAGCGCAGCGTCAGGGTGATTGGCGTGCCCGGTGTGCGGTAGCGCTGGGCATTGGTCAGCAGGTGCGTCAGCGCATCCTCCAGCTTCAGCGGGTCGGCCTCCACGTCGCAGCCTGAGCCGCAACCGATCGCGACGACATCGTCGATGCCGGCATGGGGTGCGTTGTCCGCCACCTGCTGCAGGAACGCCGCGATGTCGACGCGCTGCGACTGCGCGCTGGCCTGGGCCATGGCCTCGCCGACCGAGGCTTGCCCGTACAGCAGGTGCAGCGCTGCCTGCATGCGTTCCAGGTAGCGGCGGCTGCCATCGCCCGCGCCGCCGTGCAGCGCCAGCAGCGATTGCAGCGGACTCATGATCTCGTGCCCCACGGCCTGCCATTGCTCGCGTTCCTGGTGCGCCCGCAACTGCTCTCGCCGGAGGTGTTCGCGCGCCCGGGCCAGCAGGTCTGCCAGCGTGCCGGCCAGGATGCCCAGTTCGTCGCGGCCCCGCAGGTCGGCCACGTCCAGCGCCGGCAGCTGGTCGGGTGCCCGCTGCAGTTCCACCGACAAGGCATTGGCCCGCCGCGTCAGCAGGGCCATGCGGCGCAGCAGGCCCACCTCGACGAGCAGCCAGGCCAGCCCGATCGCGCCGGCCAGCGCAGCAAAGTAGATGCTATAGCGCGACGCCGTGGCCGCCAGCTGCCGGTCCACCCGGGCCAGATCGCCCTGCAGCTGCAGCCGCAGCCCGCCCGGCAGCGTGGCCAGCGCCTGCAGCGGGCCTTCCAGCCGGGCCGCCGGCAGGCGCCGCACGAGCGACTGCAGCCAGGGCAGTGGCGCCTGGGTGTCTTCGACGGCGGCGTCGCCCGTCACCGTGGCCAGCGTGCGGTCACTGCGCAGCACGCTGAGCACCTCTCCGGGCTTCAGGTTGTCGGCCAGTGCCGCCAGGGCCGGCCGGGGCGCGCCGGCAGCGCTGGTGTCGACCACCACGGCCCCCGCGGGGCCGCGCACCTGCAGCGTCAGGCGCAGCGTCGGCAGGTCATCGGGCGGCCAGGTGCTGCCGGCGCGTGCCGCCCCGCGCCAGCCGTCGACCGGAATGCGCAGCGACAGCAGGGTGCGGCGCGGGCAGGCCTGCGGGTCATCGCCGGCCAGGGCGCAGGCCCGGTCCTGCCAGAGCCAGCCGCGGAATTCCCGGTCAGGCCGGGCACGCGGGTCCAGCCCGTCGGCCTGGGTCAGGAAGCCGGCCAGTTGCCCGCGGCCGGGCTCCCGCAGTTCCACCGGTGCCAGCCAATGCTGCGCCACCGGGCCGTGCCGCAGTTCGACCTGGACCCGGTGCACGCCGTCCAGGTCGGTCTGCCCGGGCTGCCGGCCCAGGGCCGGGGCCATCGGCAGCCGCACCACCGCGTAGACGAAGGCGCCGGCGCTCGCACGCCGCCCCACGCCCGGGCACCATTCCACGCCGTTGGCCAGGCGCAGTGCGCAGCCACTCATCTCGACCGCACGTTCCGCCTTGGCCGCATCGTCGAAATCGATCGCGCCCAGCGGCAAGCGCAGCGGCACGCTGCCCGATGCATCGTCGGCAGGCCGGTCCAGGTTGAGCAGCAGCAGTTCGCCGCTGGGATGGCGCAGCCGCTCGACCACCACGTCCAGCTGTCCGCGGAACCCGGCTTCGTAGGCGCGTTGCAGCCGCTGCTTCTCGTCGGTCAGCAACTGCAGCACCAGCGTGGCGCTGCCCACCAGCAGGCCGATGAACACCAGCCGCAGCAGCGTGCGGCGCAGGA
>JAGOBT010000103.1:4371-8709 GCA_017999135.1 Burkholderiaceae bacterium | reverse complement strand
CCGGCCAGCGGCTCGCGGATGATGCCGCTGAAGAACGACGAGGCCGCGCCGTTGGGCCGGCCCGGCCGCACGGTGACCGTCATCAGCCGGGCGCTGCGGCCGTCGATGTAGCCCTTGCGGGTGTAGTCGGCCACCAGGTGCTCGCAGATGTGCTTCTGGATGCCGTAGCTGGTCTGCGGCGTGGGCAGGGTGGTGTCGGTCACGATGGCCGGCATCGGCACCGCGGCATCGGGCCCGTAGACGGCCACCGAGCTGCTGAACACCAGCTTCGCTGGCGCTGCGCCACCCCGCACACGCTGGCGCAGGGCATCCAGCAGCGCGCGGGTGCTGTCGAGGTTGCTGCGCAGGCCGAGCTCGAAATCGGCCTCGCACTCGCCCGAGACGGCCGAGGCCAGGTGGAACACGCCGTCCATGGTCTCGTGGCGCAGGCCTTCGCAGTGCTGCAGCAGCGGGCCCACGCGGGCCTCGATGCGCGCATCGGCCAGCAGGTCGGCCGGTGGCGGCGCCATGTCGGCCAGCACGATGCGGGTGATGGGCTGGCCGCCGAGCTGGCCGCGTTGCAGCAGGGTACGCGCCAGGCGGGCGCCGACGAATCCGGCGCCGCCGGTGATGAGCAGTTGCATGGTGGTGTCGTGGTGGAAGGAAAACGGGGTCAGCGGGTGGGTGCCGGCGGCTTGGCTGCTGCAGCCGGCGGCCGGGCCTTGAGCCGCGGCGCCGGCAGGGCCAACGACGGCAGCGTGCGGCGCGAGTTCAGCACCGCGTCGATGTCTTCACCGGCGCCGTCGATCAGCACCAGGATGGCCCGCTCGGCCTTGGCTGGTGCGCGGGCGATCACCGCATCCAGCACCGCGCGGTGCAGCGGCAGCGAATGGGACGGCCCGTCGGGCCGCATCGTCGACAGCTCGAACGCGGTGCGCAGCAGCGCGCCCAGCGCCTTGCTCATGTGGATGACCATGCGGTTGTGGCAGGCACGCAGCAGGCCCTGGTGGAAGCGCAGGTCGTGGGTGACATAGTCGCCACCCAGCTCGATGGCCGCCTTCATGCCGGTATAGGCTTCCTCGATGTTGGTGATGTCGGCGGCGGTGGCGCGTTCGGCCGCCAGGCGCACGGCGGCGGGCTCGACCACGCGCCGCAGCTCCTGCAGATCCCGCAGGAATTCGCGGGTGAAGCCGATCTTGCTCTGCCACACCACCACATCGGGGTCGAACCAGTTCCAGTGTTCTTCGGGCAGCACCCGTGTGCCCAGCTTGGGGCCGGTGACCAGCAGGCCCTTGGCCACCAGGCTCTTCACCGCCTCGCGGATGACCGTGCGGCTGACGCCCAGCGTGTCGCACAGCACGGGCTCGGGCGGCAGGGCCACACCCACGGCGTAGCGCCCGCTGACGATGTCTTCGCCCAGCAGGTCGACCGTGTTGCCGTGCACGTTCTTGATCATGGTGGGCGCGGAGTGTGCAAGCAACGTGCCGGTGTCAGGCTCGGACGAAGGCGGTGACCAGCGGATCGGGACCGACCTGGCGGCTCCAGTGGCCGTGCACTGCGGGGTCGAACGTGACGCCAGGCGGCAGGGTGTCGGCCGAGAAGAAGTGCTGGCCCGGCCCGAACACCCGGCTGCTGCCGTCCTGCAGGCCGATCTCCATCTGCCCGCCGAGGATGAACACCCATTGCGGATCGCCGGTGCAGTGGAAATCACTGCGGAAGCCCACCGGGCTGTGGCGCAGCTGCAGGCCGCCGCTGGGCATCAGCGGCGACAGCATCGCCTGCGGCTTGCCCTCGGTCAGCGCGATGGGCTGCTCGCGGAAGCGGGCGCGGCCATCGGTGTCGGTGAAGAGGATGACCTGGGTGAACTGGGCTGGCATGGGGGTGGGCCGTCAGGTGGTGGTGGAAACCCGCAACTGTGCCAGCGCCTCGGCCACCACCTGGCCGGTGGGCGGGCTGATGTCGAGCGTGATGGCGGCTTCATCGGCGGCGGGCGGTTCCAGCGTGGCCAGCTGGCTGTCGAGCAGGCTGGGCGGCATGTAGTGGCCGGCGCGGGCCAGCAGACGCTGGCGCAGCAGGTCGGCGCTGCCGTGCAGGTGCACGAATTGCATGCCGGGGCAGGCAGCGCGCAGGCCATCTCTGTAGCTGCGCTTGAGCGCCGAGCACGACACCACCAGGCCGATCCCCGCCGCCCGGGCCTGGCCCAGCCGGTGGCCGATCTCGGCCAGCCAGCCGGCGCGGTCGGCATCGGTCAGCGGCGTGCCGGCGGCCATCTTCGCCACGTTGGCAGGCGGGTGCAGTTCGTCGCCTTCAATGAAGCCGGTGCCCAGCGCCTGGGCCAGCGCGCGCCCCACCGACGTCTTGCCGCAGCCGCTGACACCCATCACCACCAGGTGCCGGAGCGGCGGGTGGGCGGTGGTGGCGGCCGGCATGGTCACAGCCGCTGGCCGCCCTGCCCGTCGAAGACATGGGCCTTGGCGCCGTCGATGGCCAGGTGCACCGTGTCGCCCGGCTGGGCGGCGGTGCGGCCGTGCAGCACCAGGGTGAGCTGCTGCGGGCCGATCTGCAGCAGCAGCTCGGTCTCGGCGCCGGTGGGCTCGACCACCACCACCTGGGCGGCGATGCCGGCATTGGCCAGGGTCAGGTCGCCCGGGCGGATGCCGTAGTGCACCTTCTGCCCATGCTGGCCGCCGGCCAGGCCGGACACCGGCCACAGCGCACCCAGGGCCGAGACGGCAGCCTGGCCGCCTTCCTTCTGCAGCACGCCGTCGAACACGTTCATCGCCGGTGAGCCGATGAACTGCGCCACGAACAGGTTGCCGGGCCGGTCGTACAGGTCGAGCGGCGTGCCGATCTGCTCGATGATGCCGTCGTGCATCACCACGATGCGGTCGGCCATGGTCATGGCCTCGATCTGGTCGTGCGTGACGTACACCGTGGTGGTCTTCAGCCGCTGGTGCAGGGCCTTGATCTCCGCCCGCATGGCCACGCGCAGCTTGGCATCCAGGTTGCTCAACGGCTCGTCGAACAGGAACACCTTGGGGTCGCGCACGATGGCCCGGCCCATGGCCACGCGCTGGCGCTGGCCGCCCGACAGCTCCTTCGGGTAGCGCTCGAGCAGGGCATCGAGATTGAGGATGCGTGCCGCAGTGGCCACGCGTTCGCCGATCAGCTTGGGGTCGGCCTTGCGCAGCTTCAGGCTGAAGGCCATGTTGTCGCGCACCGTCATGTGCGGGTAGAGCGCGTAGCTCTGGAACACCATCGCGATGTCGCGGTCCTTGCTCTCCAGATCGTTGACGACCTTGTCGTCGATCAGGATCTCACCGGCGGTGATCTCTTCCAGCCCGGCCAGCATGCGCAGCAGCGTGCTCTTGCCGCAGCCGCTGGGGCCGACCAGCACGACGAACTCGCCATCGGCGATGTCGAAGCCGATGCCGTGGATGACCTTGACCGGGCCGTAGGCCTTTTCGATCTTGCGGAATGAGACGGTTGCCATGGATGGGTTCTCAGGATTTCACGGCACCGGCCGTGAGGCCGCCGACCATGTAGCGCTTGAAGGCGTAGTAGATGGCCGCGGGCGGCAGGGCATAGACCAGGCCGGTGGCCATCAGCAGTTCCCAGGGCGAATCGTCGGCCGACATGAAGGCGCCCAGCGCCACCGCCAGGGTGACGTCGGTCTCCTTGCTCAGCAGCAGAAAGGCGTAGAGGTATTCGTTCCAGGCCAGCAGCAGGCTGTAGGTGCCCACCGCCACCAGGCTGGGCACCATCAGCGGCAGGTACACCAGCCGGAACAGCTGCATGGGCGTGGCGCCGTCCATGCGGGCGGCCTCGTCCAGTTCCCAGGGCAGCTTGTCGCTGGCCTGCTTGAGCACCCAGATGCAGTAGGGCGACGCGATGGTGACCATCGCCAGGATCAGCGCCCACTGGTTGTTCAGCAGGCCGTAGTTGCCCATGGTCTTGTACATCGGCACAGCCAGAAAGGCCGCCGGGATGAAGTAGGTGAACAGCGCCAGGTTCATCACCGTGCGGCCGCCACGCACCTTCAGCCGGCTGATGGCAAAGGCCGCGCAGGTGGCAATGAACAGCGTGATCACGCCCACCGCGGCGGCGATCAGCACCGAATTGGCCATCTGCTGCCAGAAGTGGTTCAGGTAGAAGTGCTTCTGCTGGAAGACGATGTCGAAGTTCTGCAGCGTGGGGTTCTTGGGCCACAGGCGGCCCGAGGTGGCGGTGTCGCGCTCGCTGATGGCGAACAGGAACATGTGGTAGACCGGCACCAGGGTCCACAGCAGCACCGGAATGCCCACCAGCAGCAGCTGGGCCTCGGTGCTGACCTTCTTCCAAGTCAGGCCCTTGCTCATT
>JAGOBT010000103.1:0-4271 GCA_017999135.1 Burkholderiaceae bacterium | reverse complement strand
ATGGACGCCATGGCCAGGTCGATCTGGTCCAGGCGCAGGTAGCGGATGCCCAGGGTGGCCAGCACATGGGTCAGGTCAGCCGGGCCGCCACCGGTGAGCAGGTAGACGCTGTTGAAATCGCCCAGCGTCCAGATCATCGACAGGATGGTCGAGGTGACGAACAGCGTGCGCATCGCCGGCCAGGTGATGAAGCGGAACTTCTGCCAGCGGGTGGCGCCGTCCACGCTGGCGGCCTCGTACTGCTCGGTGGGGATGGCCAGGCGACCGGCCAGCAGGATCAGCGTCCAGAACGGCAGGCTCTTCCAGATGTGCATCAGCATCGAGAAGGCCAGCGCCAGCGTCGGGTCGTTCAGCCAGTTGGGGCCGTCCAGCCCGGTGAGCTTGAAGATGACGGTGTTGATCACGCCCCACTCGGGGTTGAGCATGAAGCGCACCGACAGGATGGTGGGGATCGACGGCACGGCCCACGGAAGGATGAACAGCACCGACAGGATCTTGATCCACCAGCGCGACTGCACGAAGAAGCCCGACAGCCCCAATGCCAGCACCATCTTCAGGTTGATGGCCACCACCAGGAACACCAGCGTGTTGATGGCGGTGCGCAGGAAGATCGGGTCGGCCGCCAGCCGTCTGTAGCTGTCAGGGTCTCGCGCCAGCCACAGCCCGTAGCCCACCGGGTACAGCACGAACACCAGGAACACCACCACATACGGCAGCACCAAGATACGGCCCCAGAACTCCCAGGCGCTGAGTCGCTTGGCCGGCGGTGCCGTGTAGGCGGCCGGCATCGTGGTGGTGTTCATGCGGCCCTCGCCGATTCAGTGGGCGACGCGGTCGCCGCCAAGCGTTGCAGATCCAGCGCACCCCGCAGAACCGGCTCCGCCGGGCCGCTGGGGTGGCCATTCGGCTTGCATGCCGAATGTCCTTCGTGGGCGGCAGACAGTCCGCAGGGACTGTCTGCCGTCCGACTCAGTCCCCTCGAGGGGGAGCGCCGAAGGCGCTACGGGGGTGGGCTCAGGACCCGGCGACGGCCTTGATGCGGGCGATCATCTCGTCCACGGCCTTGTCCACCGGCACCTTCTCGTTGATCACCCGGTTCATCGCCTTGGCCCAGACGTTCTCGTTGTTCAGGATGGTGAACTTGAAGTTCTTGGTGAACTCGAACGGCGTGGTGCCGGCCATGAACTGGTTGTACACGGCCAGACGGTGCGGGTCACCCTTCCAGAACGGGCTCTGCTGGGCGGCCTTCTGCACCGGGAACCAGCGGCCCAGCGAGCCTTCGACATACGGCGTCAGGTTGGCTTCTTCCAGCAGGAAGGCCACGAACTTCTTGGCCGCCGGCTTGTTCTTGGCGTCCTTGAAGATCACGCCGGTCTTCACCGCGGCGCGGTAGGTCATCTTGCTGCCGTCGGGCTTGTTGGGGAAGCCTGCGGTGGCGATCAGCTCGGTGTAGTTCTTCTTGGCGGTGGCACGCTGGGCCTCGGTCAGCGTGGCGTTGTTCATGTCGTCCAGCCACTTCGCGGCGATGGAGATGGTGGCGTTGTGCGTCATCACCGTCGTCTTGTTGTGGAAGGCGACGTTGTTGTCCGGGTCCTTCCAGCTGGTGGACGATGGCGGCGTGCAGCCCCTGGCGTAAACTGCGGTGTAGTCGGTCACGGCGTTGATCAGCGCGGTGCGCACGGCCGGGTCATCGACCAGCAGCTTGCCGGCGTCATTCACCAGGCTGACGTTGTACGCGTCCATGAAGGTCAGGAACGAGAAGAACGAGTCGGTGGAATCCACGCCCATCGGCTTGCCGATGCCGAAGCCGCGGTTGCCGGTCTTCTGGCGGTAGCCCACCTGCACTTTCGAGCACCAGAAGTCCCAGTAGCCCTT
Organism: Burkholderiaceae bacterium; assembly: GCA_017999135.1. Taxonomy (GTDB): domain Bacteria; phylum Pseudomonadota; class Gammaproteobacteria; order Burkholderiales; family Burkholderiaceae_C; genus Pseudaquabacterium. The sequence continues at coordinate 2,396 of JAGOBT010000103.1, read as the reverse complement.
CCAGTCCTTCGGGATGTCGGATTCCTTGAAGCCCGCATCGGCCAGCATGTCCTTCCAGTACTGGATGTGTATGGTCTGCTGCTTGACCGGATAGGCGTAGTACGCCCGCGTGCCGTTGGTGTTGTTCAGCAGGAAGGTGGTGGACAGCGCGCGCGGCTCGAACTTGGCGCGCAGCGGGTCGATCACGCTGGTGATGTCTTCGAGCTTGCCGTCGTAGGCCCACTTGGCCGTGACCTGGAAGTCGTAGGTGTCGGAGTAGGCGACATCGGGCGGCGCGTTGGAATCGAGCGCGGCCACGGTCTTCGGGATCATGTCCTGGATGGGGTACTGCGACAGCTCGACCTTGATGTTCTTGTTCTTGGCCTCGAACTTCTTGATGGCTTCGAACAGCGCTTCATCCTCGGCCTTGTAGAAGCCCTTCACCCACCAGACGGTGAGCTTTTCCTGCGCCTGGGCAAAGGCCGGGCCGTTGGCCAGCAGGCCAGCGCCCACCAGGGCGGCGGTGATCCAGGAAGTCTTGCGTTGCATCGTCTCGGTCTCCAGTGGGGGTGGTCGGGCGCCTGCTCTTGGGCTGGCGCGGCGCTAGGCCGTCTTATCGTATGATGATTGACCACAGCGCGGCCCCGTGCTTTCCCGCATCTGGTACGGTTCAGGCGCCCAGCAAAAAGCCGCCCTGGTGGGCGGCTTTCTTGTGGCTGTTGGGCGGCTGTCAGGCGCGGCGGCGTGCGGCCAGCCAGCCCACCAGGCCCAGGCCTGCCAGCATCAGAGCCCAGGTGCCGGGTTCGGGCACGGGCGCCTGTTGCAGCAGCGGTGTTTCATTGGCCAACGGCTGGTAGGTGTAAACCACCGTCGCGCTGGCCAGGCTGCTGGTGTTGAAGCCGCCGCGGTAGTTGGCCACGCCCCCGATGCTGCTCAGATCCTGTGCCAGAACTGGCAGCCTGACCATGCCGACGCCCGTGAACAGGTCCAGCACCAACTGATCGGTGTAGGCCTGTCGTGCCGTGTCGGATGCCTGCAAGCCGATCAGGGACACGCCGGATGAACCGCCGAAGTCCAGCAGTCCGTCAAAGCTGCTGCGAGTCGAGGTGCCGGTCCAGGTCGGCGTCACGGCCAGCAGCGTGCCCGCTCCTTCCCCAGGCAGCGCGAGGGTGACGGTGGATTTCAGGTTCAGGGTGAACACGAAGGGCCCGGCCCGGCGGCTGGTCGCTTCAGCGCTGACGTTGCCCGACACGGTGCCGGTCAGCGTCAGGTCCACTTCGGTCAGCTGGCCTGCGTCCGGATCGAACTTCAGCAGCTCGAGGAAGCTGCTGCCCGTGGTCTGGGTGCCCTGGACAGTGATGGTCTCTGCCTGCACTGCGGCGGCCTGCAGGGCCAGCAGGGTGGCGGCGATGGAGAGGATGCGCATGGAGGATCTCGTGTTGTGATTGGTTGGATCGTGTTCAGGCGCGGCGACGGCGTGCCAGGGTGGCTGTCGCCAATGCAAGCCCGACCAGCGCCAGCGATGCCGGCTCGGGCACCTGGTTGGCGGTGTAGTCGTACGCCACCGTGACCATCGCGCGGCCGTAGGTGTCTGCGCCTGAGCGCAGACTGAGAGCGCTGCCCTGTTGCCACCACGCGCTGTCGCTGGTGGTCACGCCAATCAGGAAGTTGCCGGTGCCGATGAAGTCGTCGAGGTTGCCGCTGAGCACGAGTTCTTCACTGCCCAGCGCGGTCAGGCTGCCGCTGATGGCGTCGCCCGCGGCCAGGGTGTCGGACAGCGTGTGCAACAGATGCAGCACGGTGCTGCCGCCGCCGGGCCGGCTGAAGGTCATGGCGCCGCTGACCCGCCCGTCCACCTGCTGGCTGGTGGTTGAACTGCTCTCCAGCAGGTAGTCGGCCACCAACTGGCCCGAGAACGTGAGTTTCACGCCCGTCAAGGTGCCCAGCTGCGGGTTGAACTTGGCCAGGGGCAGGTTGACCTCGCCCGCGAGCCAGTCCACGGAGAGGTCAGTCTGTACGGCGCATTCGGCCGGGCTGAGGCAGGCGCCGGGTGCCGAGTTCTGCAACGCGGCCTGGGCTGTGCCGCCACTGAGTGCCGCAGTGGCAAGCAGGGCGCCGATGAGCTTGTGCATGAAAGGTACTTTCAATGTGCTGGGCAGCAGGCTGCTGCCGTCGCGCACTGAAATGCCAAAATCGTGCCAGGCTGAATCGGTCCGAAAAAGCTTTTTAAATCAATGACTTGTGGTGTTTCCTGAAGGGTCTTGGCTGGGCTGTCAGGTTTCCCGACGTGACCGAGTTGGCAGACTTCCGCGGACTGCGCAATCCCTCACGGATTTCAAGCCAGGGGGACGATGGCGGGTGTCAAGAATCTCGACAACCGGCGGCCAACGGCCTGCCCTGACCTGCCTTCACCGGCA
>JAGOBT010000102.1 GCA_017999135.1 Burkholderiaceae bacterium | reverse complement strand
CAGCTGCACGGCGCCGCCGCGCACCGTGTCGTCGTTGAACAGGCGGAACGTGATGCGGAAGGCCGTGGCCACGCCATCGGCTGGCACATTGATGGCCTCCGCAGCCTGCCCCATGGCCGGGCAGGCACACCGCGGTGCCCCATTGACAATCACGCAGGTGGGGTACACCCGGTTGGCTGGCACCTGGCCCCAGGGCACGCTGAACGCACCTTCGCCGTTGGAGTCGTCAGTGGCCGGCACCAGGTAGCGGCTGCGGAAGTCGGTCAACACGGCGGCCTGGTCGGGTTCGGCTGGTGTGCAGGTGGCCGTGATGCGGCCCGCGTTGAGCATGCCGATGCTCCATTCCACGCCTGCGTCGGCTGCCTCCAGCGCGCGCGTGGCACGGTAGCTGTTGGCGGAAATCCGCTGCTCGAACACCAGGTTGCGGTTGGTGTAGGCCGCCAGCATGGCCATCACGAAGAACAGCACCATCACCACGGTCAGGGCGGCCATGCCGCGCTGCTGCATGCTGCGCACCGGCGTCATGGGCACTGCTCCACCGGGACGCTGTTGCGCAGGCGGACGTTCTCGCGCAGGCTGCGTTCGACCGACGGGTCATGCACCGCGCGCGCCACGATGGTGAAGGTGAGTTCGCGTGAGTGCACCGAGATCGGCCCGTCACAGGCCGGCCCCAGGGCTTGACAGCCGACTGCGGCACACGGCGCAGGCAATGCCTGGCTGTTGATCGTCATGGTGAACTGCCGGATCTCCAGCACAGCGGGGTCGGTCAAGGTCTGCCAATTGCCATCGCCCACCATGTACTCGATGGTCCCGGCGTCAGCGTTGAACTTGAACCCCACGAGCTCCCTCGGCCGGTCATCGTCCAGGTCGACACCGTCGTCGTCCCGGTTGATGTCGGCACCACCTTCGGCATCGGTGGAGCGGCGGTACCGGATCTCGCTGACGACCTGGGCACCCGCTGCCACATTCGGCGTCATCAGGGTGTAGGGGTTGGGCCCGGGGCACTCGGCCGCATTTTCGGACGCCGGCCAGACCTGACAGTAGGCCTTGCCCCAGTAGCCGGCCCGCCGCACATCGCGCGAGATCATGTCGGCCGTGGTGCGCAGATCCTGTTGGACTTGTGCCTCCAGCAGCAGGCGGCGGTTGCTGTCGAGTTGGGTGGTCAGCACCAACGAGGCGCCAGCCAGGATGAAGAGCGAGATCGTGATGCCGACCATCAGCTCCACGATCGAGATGCCGCGTGCAGGCACAAGCCGTGCTGCGGCCGGATGACGGCGGGGTGACGCGTTCATGGAGGGCACTGCACCAGCGAGCCAAAGGCGCCGGAGACCGAGCACATCGAGGGACGCCCCAACTCGTTGGTGGCCACCCGGATCGAGCCGGCCTGGCTGCTTTCGACCAAGGCCAGGAGCGTGGTGTCGTTCTCTGGCAAGCCATCAAAACCAAGCAGCTTGATGAAGCGCTGGTTGGCTGTGATCGTGACGCCTGTGCTCCGTGGCACCGACACCAGCCGAATCTGCTCAGGTCGCCCCATGATGTTGGCAGCACCGCACACTGCGTCCGCAGCCGCTGCGCAATTGCAATGCGGCATGTTCACGCCGACGAAATACAGCACATAGCAGGTCTGATCGGTCGTGCTGCCGAAGCTGATCGCCACAGCCCGGCGGTTCTGCAACTGCTGCTGCGACTTCAACAGCCGCAGGTCTGTCAGCAGCTCCTGCGCCACGCCTTCCATCCGCTTGCGCGCGATGAAGTCCCGCATCGATGGCAGGGCCACGGCCAGCAGCACCGCCAGGATGGCCAGCGTGACCATCAGTTCGACGATCGTCACGCCCCGGCCAGCATGAAGCCGTGCGTGGCACTGGCGCGCCGCCTGATGATTCATCGGACCCAGCATGGATCAGGTGCCGCGTTGACGCCAGCGCCGCTGTTGATCGAGCGGTAGGTGATGGCACCGCCGGCCACCACCACCTGCAACGTTCTGCATTTCGTGTCGGAGGTCTGCGGTGAACTGCTGCGGGCCGTGGCTTGCGCGGTGTAGCCGGTGGCCGTCACGGAGCCGTCCACCAGGCTCAAGTCGTAGTGGCCGTCCTGGGACCGGGCATTGCTGGCCCCGACCAGGTCGGCCAGCGTCGCCTGGTACTGGGGACGGTTGGCGCGCCAGCGCTCCTGGGCCTGCATGATGCTGGACAGGGCCGACATCGCGTCGGCACGGCGGCTCTTCTGCACCGCTTCCTGGAAGGCGGGCCAGGCCATGGCCGCCAGGATGGCCATGATGGCCAGCGCGATCATCAACTCGACCAGCGTGAAGCCGGTGCGGCGGAAGCGGGCTGGGTTGATCGCTGGCATGCCGCAATTATCAGCACCGTGGCGCGGCCGCCAGCCAGCTGCCGAGCCGTTCGTCCGTCGATGGCATCCGCTTGTCGCCGCCCACTGAAGTGGGGGGGGGGTCAGCCGCAGCGGCGCAGCCCACCCACGCTGCCACCAGGCGTGCAGGAGCGCACCCGGCCCATGATGTTCACCACCTGGTGGATGGTGCGGCCGTCGTCTGCCGATACGCGCAAGGTGGCGGTGGGCGTGACGGTGGCCTTGCGGCCATCGAAGACCAGCGGGCGGGCCAGTGCGGCCAGTGCCACCCCGGCTGCCGCTGGCTGGCCTTCGACGCGCAACGGCTGTGTGCCCGGCTCGCAGCGCGCTTCGCCCTGGTCGGTGCAGGTGCAGTTGCCGGCGGGCCCGGTCAGCAACAGGTAGCAGCTGCCGCCGGTGGTCAAGGCCTGCACCACCAGGCGCACCGGCACGCCGGTGCTGATGGCGGTGCTGCGTGCCAGGTGGATGTCGGTTTCCAGCAGTGCGGCTACGGCCTGCAGGCGCTGCCCCTGCCGCAGGTCGTTCAGCATCTGCAGCGTGCCGCCCAGCAGCAGGACGGCAATGGCCAGCACACACAGCAGCTCCACCAACGACAGCCCCCGCTGCGGGCGGCTGGCCTGGGTGGGGTGGCGCAAGGCGGGGGTGATCGGCATGGTGTGCTCCAACGTGGGGTCGATGGGCACACTCTAGGAACCGGCGCGCGTTGGCGCGTCGCCCTGGCGGGGGTGTCGGTGGGTGGGTCGGGGAGGGGCCCCGGCCGGGGGGGGGCACACAGCCCCACCGTCGGGGGGGTCAGATGTCCCGGATCAGCTGCCGGAACTCGTCCACGTCCTCAAAGCTGCGGTAGACCGACGCGAAGCGCACATAGGCCACCTTGTCGATGCGCTTGAGTTCGCGCATCACCAGCTCACCCAGGCGCGCGCTGGGCAACTCGCGGGCACCGGTGGCCAGCAGCTTGTCCTGGATGCGGTCGATGGCCGCGTCCACCTGCTCCATGCTGACCGGCCGCTTGCGCAGGGCCAGCATCATCGACCCGCGCAGCTTGGCGGGGTCGAATTCCACCCGCGCGCCGTCTTTCTTGACGACGGCCGGCAGGGCGATCTCGGCGCGCTCGTAGGTGGTGAAGCGCTTGTCGCACTTCAGGCAACGGCGGCGGCGCCGCACCACATCGCCCTCGTCGGATTCGCGGGTCTCGGCGACCTGCGTTTCCTGGTGGCTGCAGTAGGGGCACCGCATGGCCGTTGCGCGCTGGGGTGCCCTGGCCGGTCGCTCAGCGGTAGACCGGGAAGTCGCGCGTCAGCACGGCCACCTTGGCGCGCACCGCAGCAATGGTGGCAGCATCCGTCGGCTTGTCCAGCACGTCGGCGATCAGGTGGGCCGTCTGGCGCGCCTGGTCTTCCAGGAAGCCGCGGGTGGTCATCGCCGGGCTGCCCAGGCGGATGCCGCTGGTCACCATCGGCTTCTGCGGGTCGTTCGGAATGCCGTTTTTGTTGCAGGTGATGTGGGCCTGCCCCAGCACCGCCTCGGCGTCCTTGCCGGTCAGGCCCTTGGGGCGCAGATCGACCAGCATCACATGGCTTTCGGTGCGGCCACTGACGATGCGCAGGCCGCGTTCGATCAGGGTCTCGGCCATCACCGCGGCGTTCTTCACCACCTGCTGCTGGTAGGCCTTGAAGGCCGGCTGCAGTGCTTCCTGGAAGGCCACCGCCTTGGCGCCGATCACATGCATCAGCGGCCCGCCCTGGATGCCGGGGAAGATGGCGCTGTTGATCTGCTTGGCCACGGCGTCCTTCATCAGGATCAGTCCGCCGCGCGGGCCGCGCAGCGTCTTGTGCGTGGTGCTGGTCACCACGTCGGCAAACGGCACCGGGTTGGGGTAAACACCGGCGGCGATCAGGCCGGCGTAGTGCGCCATGTCGACCATGAAGTAGGCGCCGACAGCCTGGGCCACCTTGGCGAACCGCTCGAAGTCGATGCGCAGGCTGTAGGCCGACGCGCCGGCGATGATCAGCTTGGGCTTGTGCGCATGCGCCAGGCGCTCCATCGCGTCGTAGTCGATGGCCTCGTTGGCGTCCAGCCCGTAGCTGACCACCTTGAACCACTTGCCCGACATGTTCAGCGGCATGCCGTGGGTCAGGTGGCCACCTTCGGCCAGGCTCATGCCCATGATGGTGTCACCCGGCTGCAGCAGGCCGAAGAACACCGCCTGGTTGGCCTGCGAGCCCGAGTTGGGCTGCACGTTGGCATGCTCGGCACCGAACAGCTGCTTCAGCCGGTCGATGGCCAGCTGCTCGACCACGTCGACATGCTCGCAGCCACCGTAGTAGCGCTTGCCGGGGTAGCCCTCGGCATACTTGTTGGTCAGCTGAGAGCCCTGGGCCTGCATCACGGCCGGCGAAGCGTAGTTCTCGCTGGCGATCAGCTCGATGTGCGCTTCCTGGCGGGCGTTCTCGAGCTGGATGGTCGCCCACAGCGCGGGGTCGACGTTGGCAAGGGTGGATTGGTTGCGGTCAAACATGGGGCAGTCCTGTGGCGTTGAGACCCGGCAGCAAGCGCGGGCGCACGACGGCAGCACCATCGGCACACGCGAGGCCCGGCTCCGGGCTGCCCAGGCGAACGGCTGTGTCGGCGGCGGCCCGTCGGGGCCGCCCTTGTCGGGGCCGGTTCACGCTCCACGGTGGTGGTCCACCTCGGGTGCCCGGCAGCCAGGGCCGAGGCGCCTTATCGCCAGTCGCGCAAACCCGAGGAGTGTACTGTGCGGCAGCGCCGGGCGCGCCAATCGGGCCTGGTCAGTTGTTCAACGCCAGCCGCTCGGGTGCGGTTGCCGACGCAGCGGGGGCCACGGCCGGCACGGCGGCGGCGTCTTCCGGCTCGGCGCGGGCAGGGGCAGGCGCCGGCGGCGCATTGCTGGCATTGATGGCCACCTGGCGGCCGTCGGCCACCTGGCGCAGGTGCAGTTGTTCGGCCAGCACCTTGGCCACATAGCCGCCGTCCTCGCCGCTGATGGCCGCACCGACGTAGTAGCGCAAGCCGGCTTCCAGGCTGCCAGCGCGCGCAATGCACTCCTTGAGCACCTGCACGCCCACACGCAGGTTGGCCACGGGGTCGAAGGCCGCACGCACGCCGCCATAGGCCTGGTACTTGTCGTCGTGCACCCGCGTCATCACCTGCATCAATCCCTGTGCACCGACCGGGCTCTGGGCAAACGGGTTGAAGCTGGACTCCACCGCCATGATGGCCAGGATCAGCGTGGGGTCGAGCCCGACCCGGTGGCCGACGGCCCAGGCCTCCTGCACCAGCCGGCTGACCGGCTCCGGGGCCACCTTGTAGCGCCGGGCCAGCCAGGTGGCCACGGCCGCCTGCTGGCGCGGCAGGGCACCTGGATCGGCCGCCGTGGCGCGGGCCACGGCCGTCGGCTCGGGTTCGGGCTGCAGATCGGCCGCCTGCGGGTCGCGGGCCTCCTGGCGGGCCAGCAGCCAGTCGAGCGCGTGCTGCTCCACCAGGGTGCGGATCTCGCTGCGGCCACCGGCGAAGATCGCCACGCCGACCACCACCAGACCGAGCAGCGCGAGGGAGTTGTGGCTCACCTCCAGCAGCCCGGCGCCCACGTCACGCAGGAAGACCCGCGCCGATTCGACACAGGTGCTGGCCACAGCGCGAATGCTTGCTTTCGCTGACATGTCAGACCCAGTTGATGACCCGACCGTGCGCAGGAAACCGGTGGAACCGATGGGCTGCAGGGTGGGATCGATAATGAAAGGCAGGGCCCTGTGCACCGTGTGTGCTGCAGGCATGCCCGCCGGTTGGCGCCCCGCAGCGACGAACCGGGCCGTCGAGCATCGCGGGTTAACCCTTGATCTTCAAGAACTTTCGGATTTTAGGAAGGCTTGAAATAACCGGTCAAGCATATCAAACTGTTTCTTCATATCTTTCCATCGATGAAATACCGTGATCTGCGCGACTTTGCTGCTCAACTGGAGCACATGGGGGAGTTGAAGCGTGTCACGCAGCCGGTGTCACCGCACCTGGAGATGACGGCCTTGGCCGACCAGGTGCTGCGCGCAGGTGGGCCTGCCTTGTGGTTCACCCAGCCCACAGGCCATGGCACACCGGTGCTGGCCAACCTGTTCGGCACCCCGCGGCGTGTGGCCCTGGGCATGGGCGCGGCCGAGGTCGGCGAGCTGCGCGACATCGGCACCCTGCTGGCGCGCCTGAAGGAGCCCGAGCCGCCGCAGGGCCTGAAGGATGCCGGCCGCCTGGTGCAGATGATGAAGGCGGTGTGGAGCATGAAGCCGGTACGCCGGCGTGACGGCCCGTGCCGCGAGGTGGAACTGCTGGACGACGACATCGACCTGGCCCGCTGGCCGATCCAGCACTGCTGGCCCGGTGACGTGGCGCCGCTGATCACCTGGGGCCTGGTGGTCACCCGGGGGCCGCAGTCGATCGCCCGGCCCAGGTTGCGCCAGAACATCGGCATCTACCGTCAGCAGGTGATCGGCCCGCGCGAGGTGATCATGCGCTGGCTGGCCCACCGCGGCGGTGCGCTGGATTTCCGGGATTTCGCGCGCGCCAACCCGGGCCGGCCGTTCCCGATGGCCGTGGCCCTGGGCGCCGACCCCGCCACCACGCTGGGCGCGGTGACGCCGGTGCCCGACAGCCTGGGCGAGTACCAGTTCGCGGGCCTGCTGCGCGGCAGTGCCACCGAGCTGGTGGATTGCGCGGTGGGCGAGGGCGATCGCCTGCTGCAGGTGCCCGCCACCGCCGAGATGGTGCTCGAGGGCCACATTCCGGTGGCCGCCCCCGGCTTCACCGGCCGCAGCGCGCATGGCGTGCCAGTCAAGGAAGTCAACGGCTACCTGCATGCCCTGGAAGGCCCCTATGGCGACCACACCGGCTACTACAACGAGCAGGACTGGTTCCCGGTGTTCCGCATCGACCGGCTGACCCACCGGCGCGACCCGGTGTACCACTCCACCTACACCGGCAAGCCGCCCGACGAGCCGGCGGTGCTGGGCGTGGCACTGAATGAAGTCTTCGTGCCGATCCTGCAGAAGCAGTTTCCGGAGATCGTCGACTTCTACCTGCCGCCCGAGGGCTGCAGCTACCGCATGGCGATCATCTCGATCAAGAAGGCCTACCCCGGCCATGCCAAGCGGCTGATGTTCGGGCTGTGGAGCTTTCTGCGGCAGTTCATGTACACCAAGTTCATCGTCGTCACCGACGACGACGTCGACATCCGCAGCTGGCAGGACGTGGTCTGGGCCATCACCACCCGCATGGACCCGGTGCGCGACACCACCCTGGTCGACCAGACGCCGATCGACTACCTCGACTTCGCGTCGCCCGTCAGCGGCCTGGGCGGCAAGATGGGCCTGGACGCCACCAACAAGTGGCCCGGCGAGACCAGCCGGGAATGGGGCCGTGCCATCAGCATGCCAGCCGAGGTGACCCAGCGGGTACAGGGCCTGTTCGATGTGCTGATGGCGCGCTGACCGGGCGCGCGTGAGCCCGGCGGGTCAACTTTCGCTTGCAGTCGGCAGCGGGCGGGAGTAAGGTCAAGGCGCCTTCACGGAAGGCAACTCACCTCATGCAGTCTCTGCATGAAACGGGGCCCCGGACGCACACTCTCCGGATCTCCACATGGTGGCCATCGGCCGCCCGCCCCCTCGCCCCGCAAGGTGCGAGGGGGTTCGTGCTTTTGGGGTCGGTGGTGTCCGGTCAGGCGCCAGCGGCCAGCCCGATCCACTCACGCAGCGCCTGGCGCACCCGCCGGTGGCCGTCGGTGCTGGGCACCCAGCGCTGCAGCATCGACAGATGCCGGTCTGCCACCAGCCCCATCGGCGCTGGCACCACGCGCAGGGCCATGCCCATGCGCTGGGCCTCCTCGTCGAAGGCCCGCAGGGCGCGCCGCATGTGCCAGCCATGGGTGACCAGCACCACCTGGGTGATGCCGTCCTTCTGCAACAAAGGCAGGCTGAGCCGCGCGTTGCCGCGGGTGTCCTTCGAATCGGCTTCCACCCAGCGCAGATTGCGGCCGTAGTCCCGGCTGGCGATGCGCGCGGCAATGCTGGCTTCGGCCGGCGTGTCCTGCTGCGCCCAACCCGTGCCGCCGGAGAACAATGCCGGCACGGCCAACTGGCGGGACAGCCACAGGCCGTAGTGCAGGCGTTCCATTGAGTTGTTGTCCAGGTGCGACTCGCCATACTCTGACGCCAGCGGGCGGGCTCCGCCACCCAGCACCACCACCGCAGTGCGCCCGTCGGCACCGGTGCGCCGCAACTCGGCGATGCGCTGCATGGAAAGCGATGGCGTGGACGTCAAGGGGCCTTCGAGCAGTGCACCCGTCACCTGGCACTGGCTGAACCACAGCGCCAGCACCGATCCCAAC
>JAGOBT010000101.1 GCA_017999135.1 Burkholderiaceae bacterium | reverse complement strand
GCCGAAGCGCAGGTCGGTCAGGCCGCTGGCCGAGAAGCGCGTGCCGAAGTCGGTGGGGGCGTCGGCCTGGTTCGGATCGCGGTTGGTGGCGAAGTAGATCTTCATCGGGGCTCCTCGTTCTGGTGGGCCCCGAAACTAGGCGCGTGGGCGCGCGGCGTCAATCCCGCCGTCAATCCTTCAGGCGGAAGTGGAAACGCGCCCCCTGGCCGACGGCGCTCTCGGCCCAGATCTCGCCGCCGTGCCGGCGCACGATGCGCCGCACCGACGCCAGGCCGATGCCGGTGCCCTGGAAATCACTGCTGCTGTGCAGCCGCTGGAACACGCCGAACAGCCGGTCGGCAAAGCGCATGTCGAAGCCGGCGCCGTTGTCGCTGATCACGAAGCCGGGCCGGCCGTCCTGCAGCTCGGGCTCGAAGCGCACCACCGCCTGCGCCACCTTGGCGCTGTACTTCCAGGCGTTGCCCAGCAGGTTCTCCAGCGCCATGCGCAGCAGCGTCGGGTCGCCCTGGGCCACCATGCCCGGTGCGATGTGCACGTCCACCTGCCGGGCGGGCGCGCTGCGGCGCAGTTCGTCCACCACATAGCCGGCCAGCTGCGACAGGTTGACCGGCTGGCGCACCAGCGGCTGGCTGGACAGGCGCGACAGCGACAGCAGCGCATCGATCATGTGGTTCATGCGCGCGGCGGCCGCCAGCACGCGGTCGACGTGGTCGCGGCCGACACGGTCCAGCGCCGTGGCGTAGTCTTCCTTGAGGATGCGGCCGAAGCCCTCCACCACCCGGATCGGGGCGCGCAGATCGTGCGAGATGGTGTAGCTGAAGGCCGCGTGCTCGGCGGCCAGCGCCTGGGTGGCGTTGTCGGCCACGGGTTCGGTCGGGGCCAGTGCCAGCAGCACCGGTGTGGGGCCGGCGGCGCCGGTCGGGTCGGCGGCCCGGGCCGGCGTGCCCAGCGGATACAGCCGCGCCTGCCATCCATCGGCTTCGGCCAGTTCGCCCGGTTGCAGGGCCAGCACCTGTTGGCGCAGCCTGCCGGGCAGGCCGGCCAATGCCTGGCCCCAGGGCAGGGCGGCCGCCTGCGTGTCGGCCGCCGGCAGCCCCAGCAACTGGCGTGCTGCAGGGCTGGCCTGCACCAGGTGCCAGTCGGTGCTGCCATTCACCGGGGCGGCCAGGCACAGCGCGGCCGGGCCGTGTTGCAGCAGGCCGGTCAGCGCCTGCCAGGCATTGGCGGCTTGGTCGTCGGTCTCGGTGGGCCAGGCCACGCCGGTGTAGCCGGCAAACTGGCCTTGGCCGTCCAGGCGGGGCAGGCCGCGCAGCATCCAGGCGCGTGGTGCGTCACCTTCGGCGGCCACGTGCAGCACGCGCAAAGTTCCCAGTGGCCCCTGGGCCTGCATGCGCGCCTGCAGGCTGTGCTCGGCATCGTCGAACCGCTGCCAGAGGCGCTGGCCGCCAGTGGCAGCAGCCAGCCAGTTCGATGGTGGTGCAGCCGGCGGAGGCTGCAGCGCCAGCAGACAGTGGTCGGCGTCGGTCTGCCAGCACCACACGTCGACCAGTTGGCCCAGCAGGTGTGTCTGTTGGCGGGCGTCACGCAGGCGGTCCTGCTGGCGCTGCCGGCCCCACAGCGCACCGGCCACGGCGGCTGCCGCCATGGCCAGCAACAGCACCAGCGCCAGTGGCCAGCCGGCCAGGGCCCAGGGGGCCATCAGCGTCGGCCCCGGCGGGGCGGCCGGGCAGGCCGCCGGGTAGGAGGGGGGGTGCTGGCGTGCGTCGTGGCGCCAGCGGCGCGGTCACACGACATGTCAAACATTGTACGAAAGCGGCATTTGCTAGCGCCTCGGGTGGATGCCGCTGCTCAAGAAGGCCCCAAGGTCGCCGAAAGTTGGGGTGGATCACCGGCGCCAGTGGCCGGTCTCTGTCGGCATGAACGGTTACATGCAGTCACCAGCTGTTGCGCCTTTGCCAATGTGGGCGGTGAATGGGCGCTTTTCGACGGCAGACTGTCAAGCATTCTTGATTGACGCGGTCGGATGGCCGCGTCATCCTGCGGCATGGCAGTCATGGAGGAATCGTTCGCGCGGACACCCCGTCCATTTCCTGGGTGTTTCCCAATGACCTTGCCAATTGATCGCGTTTCCATGTCGCCGGCCCATGGCGAAGCCGACACCCCTGCGCAGGCCGACCCCGCCGTGCTGGATGCCGACGCGCTGGGCAATCTGGCGCAACTGGACCCCACGGGGGCCAACCGCTTGATGCACCGGGTGTTCACCACCTACCGCAGTTCGATGAAGCGGCTGCTGGCGCAATTGGCCCAGGCGCGTGTGCAGTCTGACGCTGCAGGCCAGCGGCTGGTGGCGCACACCCTAAAATCAAGCTCCGCGAGCGTGGGTGCGCTGGTGCTGTCCCAGTTGTGCGGAGACGCCGAGAAGGCACTGCGCGAAGGTCGGCCCGAGGTGGTGCCCGCTCTGCTGGACCAGTTGGTCGCCGAAGCCGCACGTGTGGACGCCGCCGTTCTTCAACTGCTCGCCGACACGTAGTCCACGCCATCGATGACCTTGCCGCACAGCTTTGACGCCGACGACTCGCCCGAGCGGCCGAAGGTGCTGCTGGTCGATGACGACGACCTGGCGCTGATGCTCACGGCCGAGGCCCTGCGCGGGCGGGGCTTCGAGATCACCGAGGCCAGCAGCGGCGAGCAGGCGCTGGCCATGCTGACCGAGTGGACCCCCGACATCATCGTGCTGGACGCGGTGATGCCCGGGCTCGACGGCTTCGAGACCTGCCGTGAGCTGCGCGAGGCCACCGGCTTCGAGAACATGCCGGTGCTGATGTTGACCGGCCTGGATGACGAGGTGTCGATCAACCGCGCCTACCAGGTGGGCGCCACTGACTTCTTCGTCAAGAGCACGCAGTGGAGCCTGCTGGCCGGCCGCCTGCGCCACGTGCTGCGCTCGGCGCGCACCCGGCAGGAACTGGAGCGCAGCAAGAGCAAGCTGGCCCGCGCCCAGGATCTGGCCCGCATGGGCAGCTTCGACTGGCGCAAGACCGGTGGCCACCCGCACCCCACGGGTGGCCTGACCCTGGCGCCCGAATCGCTGCGGGTGTTCGGCTTTGTGCCGCAGGATCGGGTGTCGATGCGCCGCCTCATCCGCATGGTGCCCCTGCCCGAGCGCCGTGGCATGACGCGCGTGCTGGCCGAGGTGCAGGCGCAGAACACCGTGCTGGCGATCGACGTGCCCGTCACGCTGCCTGACGGCCGCATGCGCATCGTGCATGTGGAGGCCGAGCCCGAGTTCAACGAGCACGGCCATGGCGTGGGCTACACCGGCATCGTGCAGGACGTGACCGACCGCCGCGTGGCAGAAGACCGCATCCGCCACCTGGCCAACTTCGACGCACTGACCGGCCTGCCCAACCGCCGCCAGCTGATCTGGCGCACCGAGCGCGCGCTCGACCACGCCCGCCGGCTGGGCCACCTGGCTGCGCTGCTGCTGATCGACCTCGATCGCTTCAAGGTCATCAACGACACGCTGGGCCACGCCGCCGGCGATGAACTGCTGGTGGAGGTGGCGCGGCGGCTGCGCGGCTGTGTGCGCCACTCCGACCAGGTGATGGACAGCGCGCTCGAATCGGCCGGCGTGCGCAGCCACCGCACGCTGGAAGCCGTGGGCCGGCTGGGCGGCGACGAATTCGTCGCGCTGCTGCCCGAGGTGGCCGACGAGGCCGATGCCGAGCGGGTGTCCACGCGCATCCTCACCGCCATGCGCGACCCCATCTTCGTGGGTGGGCAGGAATGCTTCGTCACCGCCAGCGTGGGCATCGCCATGTACCCGCGCGACGGCATGTCGGTGGCCGACCTGATGCGCAACTCCGACGTGGCGATGTACTCGGTGAAGGACGCCGGCCGCAATGCCAGCGCCGTCTACAGCCCCATGCTGGCCGGCCACGGACGCAAGAAGCTCGAGCTGGAATCGGCGCTGCACAAGGCCATCGAGCGCAATGAACTGGTGCTGCACTACCAGCCCAAGATCGATGTGCGCTCGGCGCGCATGGTGGGCGTGGAGGCGCTGATGCGCTGGGAGCGTGGTGGCGTGCTGGTGCCGCCGGGTGATTTCATCCCGATGGCCGAGGAAACCGGCCTGATCGTGCCGATGAGCGACTGGCTGCTGCGCGAGGCCGCGCGCCAGGTCAAGGAATGGCAGGTCAACTTCGGCTTCGCCGATTCGATCGCGGTGAACCTGCCCAACCGCATGTTCGAGCGCAGTGATCTGGTCGAGAAGATCCATGAATGCGTGTCGGCCTACGGCGTGCCGCACCGGTCGATCCAGCTCGAGATCACCGAGACGGGTCTGATGAAGGACCTGCAGAACGTGATTCCGTCGCTGCACCGGCTGACCGAGATCGGCGTCGAGATCTCGATCGACGACTTCGGCACCGGCTATTCCAGCCTGGCCTACCTGACCACGCTGCCCATCTCGGAACTGAAGATCGACATCCAGTTTGTCCGCGACCTGGGCGTCACGCCGCAGAGTTCGGCGGTGGTCACCGCCATCATTGCGCTGGCGCGCAGCCTGGGCCTGCGCGTGATCGCCGAGGGCGTGGAGAACCTGCGCCAGATGGAAGTGCTGCACCGCCTGGGCTGCGGTGTGATGCAGGGCTTCCTGTTCAGCCGGCCCATCCCCCCGCACGAGCTGGAAGACTGGCTCAAGCAGACCGTGCTGCCGCGCAAGGCGCCCTGGATCGTGCAGGCCGGTGCCGACCGGCTGGAGCCACCGCGCAGCACCGGCGGCCGCCGGCCCTGAACCACCGCCGGTCGGCTCAAGGCCGAAGCCGTTCGGCCGAAGACATGCCATCCCCGCCGATGTCTTCTGGAGCCGCCCCCGATGGACGCTGAACGTCCCGCCCCTGCGCAACTGGCCAAGGGCGCGCTGCGCCGGTTGGCCTTGTCCAAGCGCGAGCCCACGCCGGCCAACTTTGCCCGCGCCTATGCGGAAGAGGCTGGCGACACCGTGCCGGCAGAAGGGCTGTTGCCGCCGCGCGCCCGGGTGATGGTGGACCGCCTGGTGGCACGCGCCAGCGACGATGCCGCGCTGCGCACTGAACTGGCCGGCGCCCTGATGGAGGCGCGCTATGACGACCTGCAGCGCGCGCTGGACCGTGGCGCCGCCGCGGCCGCCGGCCAGGGCGTGGCCTGGGCCCAGCTGATCGACCGCCTGAGCAAAGGCCTGGAGCGTGGTGCCCGCCACTGGACCGGTGCGCGCAAGAAGGACAGCCTGCAGCGCGTGCTCGACGGCAGCCGCAGCGACGCGCAGCGCCTGCAGCACCGCCTGAAGCAACTGGTCAGCGCCTGGGAGAGCGACCAGCCCGACGCCGATGTGGATGCGGTGGAATCGCCCGACGTCACCCAGACACTGCCGGCCGAGTCCCCGGCCGTGCCGTCGCCCGCCGATGCCCAGCCCAGACTGGTCGATGCCCTGCACACCACCGTGTGCGCCGGCTTGCCCCCCGGTGAGCCGCGCGCGGCCGAACTGGCCGACGAACTGGCCGCCCTGGCCGCGCAGGTGGCGCAGCGCGGTGCCACGCCGGCGCTGGCCGATGCGGTGGCCGATGTCTGCCACCGTGTGCGCCGCCTGTTCGGCCTGCGCCATGAACTGGTCGATGAACTGCTGGCGCTGTGCCATTCACTGACCGACGGCCTGGCCGATCTGGCCGAAGACCGCAGCTGGGTGGAAGGCCAGGCCGAGGGGCTGCTGCTGCGGCTGCAGGGCGCGACCGGCGCGCGTGCGGTGCGTGCGGCACGTGAGCTGCTGGACGAGACCCGCACCGCCCAGCGCAGCCTGCAGGCCGAGCGTGCCCAGGCGCGTGATGCATTGAAGGACATGGTGCGCCAGGTGCTGGCCGAACTGGGCGAACTGGGCAGCGCCACCGGCCGCTTCAGCGACAAGGTGGCCGGCTATGCCCAGGCCATCGAGGCTGCCGACTCGCTCGACAGCCTGGCGGCCGCGGTGCGCGAGATGCTCGACGAGAGCCGCACCGTGCACGATGTGGTGGCCGGCGCGCGCGACCGCCTGGCCGCCGAGCATGCCCGCGCCAGCGCGCTGGAATCGCGCGTGCTGGGGCTGGAAGCCGAGTTGCGCCGCCTGGCGGACGAGGTGTCGACCGATGCACTGACCCAGGTGGCCAACCGCCGCGGCCTGGCGCAGGCCTTCACGCAGGAGACCGCCCGCGTGCTGCGTGACGGCCCCGAGAAGGCGCCCCTGGCGATCGGCCTGATCGACATCGACAACTTCAAGAAGCTCAATGACAGCCTGGGCCATGCGGCCGGCGACGTGGCGCTGCAGAGCCTGGCCGCGCGGGTCAAGGAATGGCTGCGGCCGGTCGACCACATCGCCCGCTTCGGCGGCGAAGAGTTCGTGCTGCTGCTGCCTGCCACCCCGGTGGACGAGGCCCAGCAGGCGTTGACGCGGCTGCAGCGCCGGCTGAGCGCCAGCCTGTTCATGCACGAGGGGCAGGAGGTGTTCGTCACCTTCTCGGCCGGTGTGACGGCCTGGCGCGCGGGCGAGACGGTGGAGGCTGCACTGGCCCGCGCCGACGAGGGCCTGTACGAGGCCAAGCGCACGGGCAAGAACCGCACCTGCGTGGCCTGACCGCCAAGCGGCGCCTGCCGCCTGATGCCGTCGCCGACGGATCCGGCCGCCTGCTGGCGGCCTGCCCGGGTTGTGCTGCTGCCAGATGGCCTGGTGTGCGCATAGGGTGGTTGCCCCGAACTCGCAAACCCGCATTGCCGCCGCTTGGCGCGTGCCCTAACTTGCAATGCACGGGCGGCGCTGCATGGGTTGGCGTTGGCCGGTTGTTGATCCGGCGCTGCCGGCGCGCCTGTCCGCCGGTTCTCATTCCAGCCAAGGAACCCCATCATGAAGCAAGCTGTTGCCTGCGCCGCACTCAGCCTGGCGGCCGGCCTTGTCATGGCGCAGACCAAGGAACTGAAGGTCGGCGTCATCTACGACCTGACCGGCCCGTTTGCTGCCGGCGGGTCGAACGCGTCGTACCTGGGCACCAAGTACGCCATCGACATGTTCAACGAGCGTGGCGGCGCCGAGGGCTGGAAGATCAAGCCGGTCTATGCCGACGCGCAGAGCAAGGCCGACGTGGCCATCAACGAGTACGAGCGCCTGGTCAACCAGGAAAAGGTCGACATGGTGATGGGCGTGTTCTCCAGTGCCCACTGCGTGCCGATGGCGCAGAAGGCCGAGGCGGCCAAGAAGTTCATGTGGGCCAATGTGTGCGTGGCGTCGGCAGTGCTGAAGGACAAGAAGATGCAGTACGTCTTCCGCGCCCAGGTGCATTCCGACCAGTTCGGCGAGGCCTCCTGCACCTTCCTGAACGAGCAGGCCAAGGCCAGGCTGGGCAAGGACCCCAAGGACCTGAAGGTGGCCGTGATCTATGAAGACGGCCCCTACGGCAGCGGCGTGGCGTCGGGCAATGAATCGGCCTGCAAGGGCTACGGCATGCAGGTGGTGCTGAAGGAAGGCTATGCCGCCACCTCGCCCGACCTGTCGCCGCTGGTCACCAAGCTCAAGCGCGCCCGGCCCGACGTGATCCTGCACACCGGCTACAACCCCGACATCACCCTGTTTCTGCGGCAGGCCAAGGAGCAGGCCCTGCGCTGGTCGGCCTTGATCGGCCATGGTGCCGGCTACGGCCAGTTCGACAAGCTCTACGCCACCTTCAAGGAAGACGCCAACTACATCTACAACGTGGACCCGGTGGCCGCGCAGTTGCTCAATCCCGCGTCGCTGGCGCCTGGCATGGGCGACGTCACCAAGGAAATGGTGCGCCGCTACAAGGCCGACGTGAAGGGCGACGAGGTGCCGCCGCACCTGTCCATGGGCTTCAACCAGGCCTGGATCTTCCTGACCGACGTGCTGCCGCGGGCCATCAAGAAGCACGGTGGCACCGATGCCGAGGCACTGCGCAAGGCGTCTCTGGAGACCGACATCCCGGTGGGCGGCACCATCCAGGGCTATGGCGTCAAGTTCAACCCGCCAGGGCACCAGATGTCGGGCCAGAACGCACGCTCGACGCCGGTGGTCATGCAGTACAGCGGGCAGGACACCTTCATCGTCTGGCCTGCGCCCATCAAGACCCGTGATGCGGTTCTGCCGCTGCCCAAGGGCCATGGCTATGCCCTGCAGTGAGGCCGGCCGGTGACTTTGCCAATCACTGCGACCCCCCGGGTGCATTGACATGCTGGTGGTGGACCGACTCACCAAGCGCTTCGGCGGCTTCACGGCGGTCGACAAGGTCTCGTTCCAACTGGAGCGCGGCGAGATCCTGGGCCTGATCGGCCCCAACGGGTCGGGCAAGAGCACCACCTTCAACGTCATCGCCGGGCTGTTTCCGCCCACCGAAGGCACCATCACGCTCGACGGTCGGTCCATCGGCGGCCTGGCCCCGGCCGAGGTGTGCCGGGCCGGCATCGCGCGCACCTTCCAGATTCCGCGGCCGTTCAAGAAGCTGACGATCCTGGAGAACGCCACGCTGGCGGCCTACTACGGCAGTGGCGACCGCATCACCCGCGGCGAGGCCGAGCGCCGCGCACACGACGCGCTGGAACTGATCGGCCTGCCGCGCGACCCGAAGATGCGCCTGGACGGCCTGGGTGCGGCGGGCCTGAAGAAACTGGAGATGGCGCGTGCGCTGGCCACGCAGCCGCGCCTGCTGCTGGCCGACGAGAGCCTGGGCGGGCTGGACGAAGGCGAGATGAACCAGGCCGCCGACATGCTCAAGCGCATCCGCGACGAACGCGGCGTCACCATCATCTGGGTCGAGCACATCATGGGTGTGCTGATGCGGGTGATCGACCGCTGCATCGTGCTCGACCATGGCGAGCT
>JAGOBT010000100.1 GCA_017999135.1 Burkholderiaceae bacterium | reverse complement strand
CCGGCCGAACTGCCACGCATCGCCGCCACGCTGGCCGCGCTGCGCGGCTGGAGCCTGGATGAGACGGCCGCCACCACCAGCGCCAATGCGCAGGCGGCGCTGCCGCGGCTGGCCGGGCTGGTCAGTCCCGCGTGCGCGGGGTGATCGGGGTTTCGGGCACCGGGTAGCCGGCGGCGCCGAAGGTGGCGACGATGGCCTTGTGGGTGTCGAAGTACACCTGCCAGTAGTGGTTGTTGTGGGTGTAGGGCCGCACGCACAGCAGCGGGCCTTCAGGCGTGAAACCGGTGATCTCGATGTCGGGTGCCGGGCTGGTGGCCACGTTCGGGATCTGCACGATCGACGCCTTCAGCCGGGCGATGGCGTCCAGCGGGTCGACGCTGTTGGCCACCTTGGCCACGCAGTCCACCCGGCGGAAGGGCAGGGTGGTGAAGTTCTGGATGCTTTCGGAGAACACCTTGTTGTTGCCGACGATGGTCATCACGTTGTCGGGCGTGATGATGGTGGTGCCGAACAGGCCCACCTCGTGCACCGTGCCGGTGACACCGCCAGCCTGCACGAAATCCCCCACCTTGAACGGCCGCAGCACCTGCATGAACACCCCGGCCGCAAAGTGGGTGAGCAGCCCGCCCCAGGCGGTGCCGATGGCCAGGCCGGCGCCGGCCAGCAGGGCGGCGAAGCTGGTGGTCTTGACCCCGAAGATGTCGAGGATGGCCAGCACCAGCACGACATTGAGCACCACGTTGAAGATGCTGCGCAGGTAGTTGGCCAGCGTCGCGTCGACCTTCTTGCCGCGTTCCAGTGCCGCGCCGACGGCCCGCAGCACCAGGCCGATCAGCCAGCGGCCCACAATCCAGGCTGCCAGTGCGCCCAGGATCTTCAGCCCGAAATCCGCGCCCTGCGTGGTCAGAAAAGTGATGATGGTCTCGACGTTCATGCGCAATCGCTCCTGTCTGTTGTGCGGCCTCCCCCTCGGGCGGCGCGCGATCATGGCACCGCCGCAGGGGCGGTTCAACCGGTCCGGCGTCCATTCATGCGCATGAACGCGGCCCATCCTCGGGATGGCGCGCGCCCGCTGGCCCACGCAGCCCCGGCACTGCAAGGCCTGGCGCCGGCGGCGGCTGCCGGCACCCGCCTGCTGTTGCTCGGCAGCTTTCCGGGTGCGGCGTCACTGGCGGCGCAGCAGTACTACGGCCACCCACGCAACCAGTTCTGGCCGATCTTGTCGGCCATCTGGCAGACTGACCTGATCTGCATGTCCTATGCCGGCCGGCTGCGCACCATGCAAGACCGGGGCCTGGGCCTGTGGGACGTGTACGGCAGCTGTCGGCGCCAGGGCAGCCTGGACAGCGCGATCCGCGATGCCGTGCCGAACGACCTGCCCGCGCTGGTGGCCCGCCTGCCGCAACTGCGGGCCATCGCCCACAACGGCGGTGAATCGGCCCGCGCGATGCGGGTGACGGCGGCACTGGGCTTGCCGGTGCACCGGCTGCCGTCCAGCAGCCCGGCCAACGCCAGCTGGTCGTTCGAGCGCAAGCTGGCTGCCTGGTCGGCGGTGTTCCGGCAACATGGTCTGGCCTGACGGCGACACGCATGGCGAAGAAGACACAGACCCACCTGGCCGGCGCCACCATCAGTGAATTCGATGGCGTGCGCTACCTGCACCTGGGCACCGATTGGGTGCAGGGCGCGATGCGCATCCGCAGCCCGCGCAAGCTGGAACTGGAATACATCCAGCGCATGATGGCCTGGCTGCTGTGGCGGCCCAGTGACAGCCTGGGCCAGGGCCATGCGGTGCAGCTGGGCCTGGGTGCCGGCGCCATCACCCGCTTCTGCCACCAGGTGCTGCGCTGGCGCACCACGGCGGTGGAGATCAACCCCAGCGTGATCGACGCCAACCGGCTGTGGTTTCAGCTGCCGGCCGACGATGACCGGCTGCAGGTGCTGCATGCCGACGCCGCCGGCTGGGTGCTGCAAGACGCTCATCTGCAGACGGTGGACGCGCTGTGCGTCGACCTGTACGACCACGACGCCGCCGCGCCGGTGCTCGACGACGAGGCCTTCTACCGCGCCTGCCGCGGCGTGCTGGCGCCGGGCGGCCTGATGACGGTGAACCTGTTCGGCCGCGACAGCAGCTTCGACCGCAGCGCCACGCGGGTGGCCGCAGCCTTCGGTGCCGACCAGGTCTGGCAGCTGGCGCCCACGGCCGAAGGCAACACCGTGCTGGTGGCCGGCCGCGTCGTGGCCGTCCCCGACCGTGAGACGCTGACCGCGCGGGCCGAGGTGATCGAGGCGCGCTATGGCCTGAAGGCGCGCAAGTGGTTGCGGCTGGTGCGTCCGTACCAGCCGGGCGGGGTGTGATGGCGGCTGCGGGCCCTCAACGCCCCTGCCGATACGGTTCCTCGAAGTCGAGGAAGTCCTGCTCGGCCAATGCATCGGCCACCCAGGCCGCCACGCCAGGGCTGGCCCACACCCGCTGCATGTAGGCCGCCACGTCGGCGGGCACCGGCAGGGCATAGGTGCGCAGGCGGGCCACCACCGGGGCGTAGTAGGCGTCAGCAATGCTGAAGGCGCCGAACAGGAACGGGCCGCCGCTGGCTGCCAGTGCGGCCTGCCACATGCTGGTGATGCGGGCCAGGTCTGCCGCCACGGCCGGTTGATCCGCCAGCACCCGGGCGCCGACGGCGGGCAGGCTGGCCTCGATGTTCATCGGGCAGGCGCCGCGCAGTGCGCCGAAGCCGCTGTGCATCTCGGCGCACAGGCTGCGTGCCCGGGCGCGGGCCGCCTGGTCGCGCGGCCACAGTGCGTGCTCGGGAAAGTGCTCGGCCGCGTACTCGGCCACGTACTCGGCAATCGCCAGCGTGTCCCACACCACCAGGTCGCCGTGCACCAGCAGGGGCACCTTGCCCACCGGGCTGAGCCGGGTGACGCCCTGCTTGAACTGCGAGCCGGTGTCGAAGCTGTCGAAGCGGTGCATCACCTCGCCGAACGGCAGGCCGAAGTGCTTCAGCAGCACCCAGGGCCGCATCGACCAGGACGAATAGTTCTTGTTGCCGATGTGCAGTTGCAGCATGAAAGCTCCGTGGGGGATGTCAGATGGCCCCGGATGCTAGGCCGGCCGGGTGCTGCGTGGGGTGCTGGTTTGGCATCACAGTCATGCGCCTGACGCATCGCTGGTGGCAGCGGCCGACGGCGCATCGCCCAGCGCGCTGCGCGTGGCCGCCGCTTCGCCGCGCACCCAGGCGATGAAGGCGCGCAGCTCGGGCCGCAGGCGCGCGCCGGGCAGCGGAATCATCCAGTACGAGGACGGCGCCGCCACCCGCCCGGCAGCGCCGAAGGGTTCCACCAGCTCGCCGCGGGCGATCTGGTCATGCACCAGGGCCATGCGCGCCAGCGCCACGCCCTGGCCGGCCAGCGCACCCTGCACTTGCTGGTGGGTGTAGTTCAGGTAGATCCAGCGCTTGGGCGTCAGGCCGGCCAGGCCCTGCAGTGCCAGCCAGCGCTGCCAGCTCAGGTTGGCGGCACTGGGGTGGTGGTCGTCTTCTTCCAGCAGCGCATGGCCGGCCAGGTCGGCCGCCGTGCGCAGCGGCGGCACCTGGCCATGCAGGGCCTGCTGCACCAGCCAGGGGCTGGCGGCGGGTGTCAGCAGCTCGCCGAACATGCGCTCGGCCTCGGGCGGCACGGCGCTGGCCGCGTCATAGCGCAGCGCCACGTCCACCTCGGGGTCGTCCATGTCGACGCGCACATCGGTGGCCGAGATGCGGATGTCGATGTCCGGGTGCTGCTGCTGAAAGCCGGCCAGCCGCGGCAGCAGCCACAGCGTGGCGAAGCTGGCGAAGGTGGTCACGCTCACCGCCCGCCGGCCCTGGGCCACGCGGATCTGCCGCACGCTGCGGTCGATGCCGTCCAGCGCCGGCAGCACGGCCTGGCGCAGCAGCACGCCAGCGGCGGTCAGCTCGACCTTGCGCGTGCCGCGGTTGAACAGCGCCGCGCCCAGCTCGGTCTCCAGGGCCTTGATCTGGCGGCTGATGGCCGACTGGGTGAGGTGCAGTTCGTCGGCCGCGGCGCTGAACGACAGCCGCCGCGCCACCGCTTCGAAGGCGCGCAGCCCGTCCAGGGAGAGCGGGCGCCGGTGGATTGGATTCATGCCTCGGGCTCATCAATGCGGCGGGAATTCGGCATTGGACCACGCACTGTGCCGTGCCGATGATCGGGGTCTTGATCCTGAGGTTTGCGCCTCGCCGACCGGAGATTTGCCATGACCCGTCTGCTCCCCGCCAGCGCCCTGCAGGTGCTGGGTGCCCATGACCGCCAGCTGCGCATCGATGCCGTGCTGCCCCTGCAGGCCCGCCAGACCGGCTGGCTGCAGGTGGATGCGGGCCAGGCCTGGATCACCCGCAACGGGGATGCGGCCGACCATGTGCTGGCCGCCGGCGACGCCATGGCCCTGTGCCGTGGCCAGCGCCTGGTGGCCGAGCCGTGGCGGGCCGGCCAGGCGGTGCGCCTGCGCTGGCAGGCGGGTGGGGCCGGGCCCGCGGCCTGGCGGGCCGATCAGGCGCCGGCCTTGCAGCCCTTGCCGGTGCCTGCACGGCCGGCCGGCGCCGGCCTGGCCTGGCGCACGCTGGCCTGGGCCTTGCGGGCCGTGGCCGTGCGCTTGGCCGCGGCGGCGCGCAGCGCGGATTCCAGGGCCAACAAGGCCCAGGGGCGCATCTCTGCGGGCGATTCCATGGCGGCCTCGGGCGCGCTCCAGTAGGCCATCACCGTGCGCCGGCCGTCCTTGGTGCTGTAGCAGAACGGCTGGCTGCCGGCGGCCTGGAAGGCGGGTTGCGCCACCGGGTCGGCCCGCAGGTAGAGCGCATCGTCGGCGATGAGTGCGACGAAGTGCGCATCCAGGTAGATGCCGGCACCGCCGAACATGCGCCGCGCGCGTGCGGGCCCCAGCGGCGCCAGCAGTTCCAGCGCATGGGCCTGCAACCCGGACGCTGCGGAAGACTTGGCAACCATGTCCAGCAGTCTAGGGTGGGCCAGCGCGGCAGTCCATCCGCAGCCAGGGTGGCTGGCCGACAATCGGGCATGACTTCCACCTACCGCTTCAGCTTCGAACCCTCGCGCGACAAGAAGGTGCTGCGCCGGCAGTTGCAGGCCGAGCGGCAGGCGATGGTCGACCGTCACCAGCGTTCAGTGCACCTGCAGGAGGTGCTGCGCGTGTTTCTGCTGACGCGCGGCGAAAGCTCCATCGGCGCCTACTGGCCGATCAAGGGTGAGTTCGACGCGCTGCCGGCGCTGTACCGCTGGACCGAGGGCGAGCACTTCCGCAACATCGGCCTGCCGGTGATCGACCGCGACACCAAGCAGCTGCGCTTCCATGTCTGGTACCCGGGCTGCCCGATGGAAGAAGATGCCTACGGCATTCCCAAGCCCAAGGGGACGCAGGAGTTCGAGCCCGAGATGCTGTTGGTGCCCTGCGTGGGCTTCGGCCCTGGCGGCTACCGCCTGGGCTATGGCGGGGGTTTCTACGACCGCACGCTGGCGGCGCTGACCCCGCGGCCCTACACCGTGGGTGTGGGCTACGCCCACGGCCTGGTGCCGTGGCTGGAACCCGAGCCGCACGACGTGCCGCTGGACGCCATCCTCACCGAAGACGGCGTGCAGTGGCAGAAGCCGGCCTGACCGCGTCAGCGCAGGCTCAGAACCTTTTGCCGATGCCGATGCCGATCAGCAGCGGGTCGACCTTGAACTTGCCCACGCTGGTGCCGTTGGCCAGCACCTTGGTGCCGATCTGCACCTTCTTGACGTCGGCGTTCAGCAGCCAGCCGCCGCCCAGCGGCACGTCCACGCCGGCCTGCAGCGCCAGGCCATAGCTGTTGCGCTTGAGGTTGACCGACGCGCCCAGCGCAGCGCTGGCGGCGTCCAGGTGCACCGACGAGAGGTTGGTGAAGTTCACGCCCGCGCCCACATAGGGCCGGAAGCTGCCGAGGCCCGTCACGTGGTACTGCAGCGTCAGCGTGGGCGGCAGGTGCTTGAAGGTGCCGGCGTCGGCGTTCAGCACGCTGGAATGCACCGTCTGCTTCTGCGGGTAGGTCAGGATCAGCTCGGCCGCCAGGTTGGGGCTCAGGAAGTAGGTGATGTCGACTTCCGGGATCCACTTGTTGTTGATCGACAGGCCCAGAGCGGTGCTGTCCTTGTTGGCAGAGTCCAGATGGACGGCGCGGGCACGCACGATCCAGTTGCCGGTGTCCTGCGCGGTGGCGGGCAAGGCCGCGCCCAACGTGGCAGCAGCAGCAAGGGCGATCAGGGTGGTGTTGTTCAAGGTCTTTTCCGTGGTCAGAAACAGCCGGCGCGTCTCACTGTGGGCGCGCCGTGCCGCCATTGCATGCGGACGATCGGTGCAGCCCATTGGTGCGGATCAACTCCATCGCGGGAAAACCCGCAGTCTTCGGCCGGTTTGATGCAGCGCAGGCCGTGCTGATGCGCCGCCGCCACAACCCAGGCCAGGCAGGCCTTGGTTGACGTTGACGTAAACGTCAATCAATAATCCGGGCCGCCTTACGCCTGCGGTTTAAGCTGCTGGCTCGCATCCACAAGACCCAGACCCTGGCGGAGACCGCATGGCCCAGCTGCAGAGCAAGCTCAACCCCCGTTCCGAGGCCTTCCGTGCCCATGCCGCGGCCATGCAGGCGCTGGTCGACGACCTGAACACCCGGCTGGCGAAGATTGCCGAAGGCGGCGGCGCCGACGCCCGTGCCAAGCATCTGTCGCGCGGCAAGCTGCTGCCGCGCGAGCGGGTGGAACGCCTGCTCGACCCCGACACGCCGTTCCTCGAGATCGCCCCGCTGGCGGCGCTGGGCCTGTACCCCGAGAAAGACCGCAGCGGCGCCACGGTGGACGCCGCGCCCTGCGCCGGCATGATCGCGGGCATTGGCCGCGTGGCCGGGGTCGATTGCCTGATCGTCTGCAACGACGCCACCGTCAAGGGCGGCACCTACTACCCGCTCACCGTCAAGAAGCACCTGCGTGCGCAGGAGATCGCGGCGCAGAACCACCTGCCCTGCATCTATCTGGTCGACAGCGGCGGCGCCAACCTGCCCAACCAGGACGAGGTCTTCCCCGACCGCGACCACTTCGGCCGCATCTTCTTCAACCAGGCCAATATGAGCGGCCAGGGCATCCCGCAGATCGCGGTGGTGATGGGCAGTTGCACGGCGGGCGGCGCCTATGTGCCGGCGATGAGCGACGAGACCATCATCGTGCGCAACCAGGGCACCATCTTCCTGGGCGGCCCGCCGCTGGTGAAGGCCGCCACCGGCGAGGTGGTCAGCGCCGAAGACCTGGGCGGGGGCGACGTGCATACGCGGCTCTCCGGCGTGGCCGACCACCTGGCCGAGAACGATCTGCATGCGCTGGCGCTGGCGCGCCAGGCCGTGGGCCGACTGAACCGCCGCAAGCCGCAGCCGCTGCTGCTGCAGCCGCCGCGCCCGCCCAAGTACCCGGCGGCCGAACTGCACGGCGTGATCCCCACCGACACCCGCAAGCCCTTCGACGTGCGCGAGGTCATCGCCCGCGTGGTGGACGACAGCCACTTCGACGAGTTCAAGGCCCGCTACGGCAGCACGCTGGTGTGCGGCTTCGCCCACATCGAGGGCATGCCGGTGGGCATCGTGGCCAACAACGGCATCCTGTTCGCCGACAGTGCCAACAAGGGCGCGCACTTCATCGAGCTGTGCTGCCAGCGCAGGATCCCGCTGGTGTTCCTGCAGAACATCACCGGCTTCATGGTGGGCCGCAAGTACGAGAACGAAGGCATCGCCCGCGCCGGCGCCAAGATGGTGACGGCGGTGGCCTGCGCCCAGGTGCCCAAGTTCACCGTCATCATCGGCGGCAGCTTCGGCGCCGGCAACTACGGCATGTGCGGCCGCGCCTACAGCCCGCGCTTCCTGTGGATGTGGCCGAACGCGCGCATCAGCGTGATGGGCGGCGAGCAGGCCGCCAGCGTGCTGGCCACCGTCAAGCGCGACGGCATCGAGGGCCGCGGCGGCCAGTGGAGCGCCGACGAGGAAGCCGCCTTCAAGGCGCCGATCCTCAAGCAGTACGAAGAGCAGGGCCATCCGTACTTCGCCAGCGCCCGGCTGTGGGACGACGGCGTGATCGACCCCGCCGACACCCGGCGCGTGCTGGCCCTGGGCCTGAGTGCCAGCCTGAACGCGCCGATCCCGGAGACGCGGTTCGGCGTGTTCCGCATGTGATGGGTATGATGTGTTTGTTTATCAACTTTAATACACATCATGCGCACCAACATCGACATCGATGACGCCGTGCTCGACGCGGCGATGAAGGCCGGGCCGTTCAAGACCAAGAAGGAGGCGGTCGAGGCCGGCCTGCGTGCCATCGCCCGCCAGGCGCACTACCGCGAGGTGCTGCGCTGGGAAGGCAAGCTGCGCTGGGACGGCGACGCCGATGCCGCGCCGCCTGACGCTGCGCCGTTGGCCGTGCACGAGCCGGCACCGCGCCGCTGACCGCGGGAGCGCAGCCATGCTGGTCGTGGATTCCGGAGTCTGGATCGACTTCTTCAACGGCGCACCGTCGCCCGCCGGGGCCACGCTGCGGCGGCTGCTGGCCGATGGTGACGCGGAGATCGTCGTGCCCGACCTGGTGCTGTACGAGGTGTTGCGCGGCTTCCGCCACGAGCGCGACTATCTGCAGGCCGAAGCCTTGCTGACCGGCTTCACGCCGGCAGCCACCGGCGGCGCGCAGTTGGCCCGCCTGGCGGCGCGTCACTACCGCCAGCTGCGCGCGGCAGGCATCACCGTGCGCAGCGCGCTGGATGTGCTGCTGGCGGCGTTCTGCATCCACACCGGGCACACGCTGTTGCATGCCGACCGCGACTTCGACGCCTTCGAGGCCACCCAGGGCCTGCGGGCCTGGCGCC
>JAGOBT010000099.1 GCA_017999135.1 Burkholderiaceae bacterium | reverse complement strand
GCTGGGTCAACGCCGCCTGCGCATGCGCCGTTGTGATCCCACACACACCGAAGGATCCCCCATGTTCCGTTCCACCTCTGCCCTGGCCCTGGCGGCCGTGCTGGCCCTGGCCGGCTGCGCCACCAGCAGTCCCGACGTGATCAGCCGCCATGACACGCAGCGCATGTCCACCGTGCTGGACGCCACCGTGCTGGCCGTGCGCCCCGTCACCGTGGACGGCAGCCAGAACGGTGCCGGCGGCGTGGCCGGTGGCGTGGTGGGCGCGGTGGCCGGCTCGTCGATCGGCGGTCGGCGTGACGCCATCGTCGGCGGCGTGCTGGGCGCCGTGGCCGGCGCGGTGATCGGCAATGCCATCGAGCGCAATGCCACGCGGGAGGAATCGCTGGAGATCATGGTGCAGCTGCGCAATGGCGAGCGCCGGGCCATCGTGCAGGCCAGGGGCGCCGAGAGCTTCGCCCCGGGCGACGCGGTGATCCTGGTGACCACCGGCGGCAAGGTGCGCATCTCGCGGGCGCCGGCCTATGCACCGCAGGGGTACGACGCCCCGCTGCCGCGCCCCCTGCCCGGCACGCGCGGCTGACCGCCGCTACCGCGCCGGTTTGGCAGGCGCGCTGCCCGGCAAGGGCATGCCGCGCAGGGCCAGCGCCAGATCAGCCGCCTGCCACAGCGTGATGCCATGCTCGCGTGCGTAGGCTGCGGCGTTCTCGCTGGCGCCACCCAGACAGATGCACACCGCCTTGGGCGCGTCGGCCTGGGTGTCGTCAGCCTGCCGGGCCGCCTGCAGGGCCCGCAGCGGTTCCACGCCCAGGCGGGCTGACTTCCAGCGCCGTGCGCTCACCAGGGTGCGCCGGCCCCCGCGCTGCAGCACCAGGTCGACCGCATCACCACCGCCGGCCGGCAGCACATCGAACCCGCTGCGGCGAAAGGCGTCTTCCAGCAGCGCCTGGAATGCCGGCCAGCCCAGGCTGCTGACCGCTGCCTGCGTCTGCTGCACCCGGGCTGCACTGGGCAGCCGCCACTGGCGCTGCGCCGCCATGGCCGCGATCACGATGAACGGAAAGCCCGACAGCGCACCCACCACGCGGAAGGCCTCCGGCAACAGCGCTGCGGCCACCAGCCCCAGCACCGCCGCAATCAGCAGGCTCACCCACCAGGGCGAGCGCAGCAGCACGGCAAACAACGAGTTGGGTGGCATCTTGAACGGCAAGCGGACTCTCCGGAACGGGTTGGCAGCCTGCGGGCGCCCATGGACTGCGGCGCAGGACTGGCCATTGTGGCCGGCAGGTGGCAGACACGCTGGCCCGCCGGCCACCGTGCCCGGCCCCATGGTGCGACAACGCACCGACGGCCGCCGCGGGGCGGGCCACCATGGACACCACTGGCGCCCTCGCGCCGAGGAGACGGCCATGGGCCTGGGAACCATCCTGTTGATCGTGCTGGTGCTGTTGCCGATCGGCGCCATTCCATCGTGGCCACACAGCCGCAACTGGGGTGACGGCCCCAGCGGTGGCATCGGCCTGGTGCTGGTGGTGCTGGTGGTGCTGTTGCTGATGGGGCGGATCTGATCAACCCGGCGCCGGCTGCGGCCGGCGCGAGCCCAGCACATGGGCATACACCCAGGTGAACTCGGCACCCAGCAGGAAGATCTGCGCCGAGTAGTACACCCACACCAGCACCACCACCAGCGAGCCGGCCGCCCCGAAGCCGGCGCTGACGGCCGCCAGCCCGAGGTACGCGCCCAGCAGGTGCCGGCCCACGGCAAACAGCCCGGCCGTGACCAGCGCGCCCACCCACACGTCCGACCACGGGATGCGCACCCGCGGCATCAGCTTGTAGATCAGCGCGAAGACCAGGGTGACCAGGGCGAAGCTGCTGGCCGGGTCCAGCACCGCCAGCACCAGGGCCCAGCCCTGGAACTGCGGTGCCCACCAGCGCTGCAGGCCGGCCAGCGCCGCACTGGCCACCAGCGACACCATCAGCAGGAAGCCCAGCCCCAGGATCAGGCCGAACGACAGCACCCGGGCGCGCAGCAGCAGCCACAGCCCGCCGGCGGGGCGGGCGGGCGCACGCCAGATGCGGTCCAGCGTGTTCTGCAGCTCGGCGAACACGGTGGTGGCGCCCAGCAGCATCAGCACCAGGCCCAGCGCGGTGGCGGCCCAACCGCCGGCGGGGCGGTTCACGGTTTCCAGCAGGCTCTGCACGGCCGCGGCGCCGGGGGCGCCGACCAGGCCTTGCAACTGGCCGAAGATCTCGCCACGCGCGGCCTCGGCGCCGAACACCAGGCCGGCCACCGCCGTCACGATCAGCAGCAGCGGCGCCAGCGAGAACAGCGTGTAGTAGGCCAGCGCCGCGCCCTTGCTGGCCGCGTCGTCGTCGATCCAGGCGGCGACCGACCGACGCACCAGCACCCAGGGCAGCGCCCAGGGCGCGGGGCCGGCGGCGCGATCGGTCAGAGGCGGCTCAGCGACTGAACCAGCTGTCGTCGGCCGCCTGCACCCAGTCGCTGACCTGCTTGTCGGCTGCGTCCTTGGCCAGGCCATAGCGCTCTTGCAGCTTGCCGGCCAGCTGGTCACGCCGGCCGGCGATCAACGCGACATCGTCGTCGGTCAGCTTGCCCCATTGCAGCTGGGTCTGGCCCTTGAGCTGCTTCCAGTTGCCTTCGATGCGGTCCCAGTTCATGGTGTTGCCTTCCGTGGTGGTGGTGAGACACCAGTCTAGGAAGGCACGCGCAGCAGCCCCATCGGCCTGTGGCGCCTGCAGGGTTAGGACAAGGCGCTGTTCGGCAAGAGAAGCCGGTCTGGGCCGGCTGGGATTGGTAGGCCGTGTTGGACTTGAACCAACGACCAAAGGATTATGAGTCCTCTGCTCTGACCAACTGAGCTAACGGCCCGCTGCGTGTGCACCAGCAGAGCCGCGATTGTAGGAGCCGCCTACTTGGGCCCCGACAGCGCATTGCCCACCAGCCGGGCGGTGATGTCGACCAGCTGGATCATGCGGTCGTAGGCCATGCGAGTGGGGCCGATCACGCCCAGCGTGCCGACGATGCGGCCGTCCACTTCGTACGGCGCCGAGACAATGCTCAGCTCTTCATACGGCACCACGCCGCTTTCGCCGCCGATGTAGATGCGCACGCCATCGGCCAGGCTGCTGTTCTCCAGCAGGCGCATCAGCTCGGTCTTCTGCTCGAACAGGTCGAACAGCTTGCGCAGGCTGCCCAGGTCGTTGCCGAAGTCCTGCACGCCCAGCAGGTTGCGTTCGCCCGACACCACCAGTTGCTCGGTGTTGTCGGCCAGCGCGTCGGTGCCGGCCTGCACCGCGGCCTGCATCAGCGCCGCGATCTCGCCGCGGAGGGCTTCCACCTCGTGCTTCAGCCGGCTGCGCACTTCATCGATGGCCAGGCCCGCATAGTGGCTGTTGATGTAGTTGGTGGCTTCGACCAGTTCGCCCTGGGTGTGGTCACGGGCGGTGAAGATCACCCGGTTCTGCACGTCGCCGTCAGGCGACACCAGGATCACCAGCACGCGCCGCTCACCCAGCCGCAAAAATTCGATGTGGTGGAACACGCTGGCGCGCTTGGGTGCCGTCACCACGCCCACGAAATGGCTCAAGTTGCTCAGCAGGTGCGCCGCCTGGGCGATCACGCGCTGGGGTTGATCGGGCTGCAGCTGGGCCTGCACGCCGGCCATCTCGGGCGGGGTGTGGTGGATGTCCACCGGGCGGGCCGTCAACATGGTGTCGACGAACAGCCGGTAGCCGCGTGCCGTGGGGATGCGCCCGGCGCTGGTGTGCGGGCTGGCGATCAGGCCCAGGTCTTCCAGGTCGGCCATCACGTTGCGGATGGTCGCCGGTGACAGCTCCAGCCCCGACGCCCGCGACAGCGTGCGTGACCCCACCGGCTGGCCGTCGGCGATGTAGCGTTCGACCAGGGTTTTCAGCAGGCTGCGGGCACGGTCGTCCATGGGGTGGCGGTTGCAGGATGGGCCTGGATTTTTCATTGTACGGACAGGCACTTGGCCACTCTGCCGCCACCCTTGCAAACACGGGCCCTGTGGTGTAATTCCCGGCATGGCCCGTCGATTCCAACATGCAGCGCTGGTCGGCAAATACCAGGCCGACGGCATCCGGCCGCTGCTGCAGGAAATCGCCCACTTTCTGGTGCGCCAGGGCCTGGAGGTCTCGTTCGAACACCACACCGCGGCCAGCACCGGCGTGACGGATTTCGATGCGCTCACCATCGACCAGATCGGCCAGCAGTGTGATCTGGCGGTGGTGGTGGGCGGTGACGGCACCATGCTGGGTATCGCCCGCGAGCTGGCCCGCCACAACCTGCCGCTGGTGGGCATCAACCAGGGCCGGCTGGGCTTCATCACCGACGTGCCGATCGGCCAATACCGCGAGGCGCTGGCACCGATGATTGCTGGCGACTACGAAGAAGACTTCCGCGCCATGCTGGAAGGCGAGGTCTGGCGCGACGGGCACCGCATCTTCGAGGGCCTGTCGCTGAATGACGTGGTGGTCAGCCGCGGTGCCACCGCCAGCATGGTCGAGCTGCGCGTGGACATCGGCGATGAATTCGTCGCCAACCTGCGCGCCGACGGCCTGATCCTGGCGTCGCCCACCGGCAGCACCGCCTACTCGCTGTCGGCCGGCGGGCCGATCCTGCACCCGGGCATCGCCGGCTGGGTGCTGGTGCCGATCGCCAGCCACACGCTGAGCAACCGGCCCATCGTGCTGCCCGACAGCGGCCCGGTGCGCATCACGGTGGTGGCCGGGCGTGATGCATCCGCCAACTTCGACATGCAGGGCATCGCCAGCCTGCTGCACGGCGACCAGGTGCGGGTGCAGCGCTCGGCGCACAAGGTGCGCTTCCTGCACCCCAGGGGCTGGAGCTACTACGCCACGCTGCGCCGCAAGCTGCGCTGGTACGAGGGGGTGGTGTGACCCCCCCCCGAAGCGACTTCGTCGCTCCCCCCCAGGGGGGCGCCCCTGGCGGCCCGGCAAAGCCGGTTCCGCGGGGGCTGCATGGCTGGCTTGCACCGCTGCGATTGGGAAGGGGCTGACGTGCTGCGAAGGCTGGCCCTGCGCGATTTCGTCATCGTGCCCGCGCTGGAGCTTGATTTCCACGCCGGCTTTTCGGTGCTGACCGGCGAGACCGGCGCGGGCAAGTCCATCCTCATCGACGCGCTGCAGCTGGCGCTGGGCAGCCGGGGTGATGCCGGCGTGGTGCGTGAAGGCGCCACCCGCGCCGAGATCACCGCCGAATTTCACAGCCCGGCCACGCTGGCCGCCTGGCTGGACGAGGCCGGCTTCCAGGGCGACGACCCGGGCATCCTGCTGCTGCGGCGCACCGTCGACGCGCAGGGCAAGAGCCGCGCCTGGATCAACGGCAGCCCGGCCACCGTCACCCAGCTGCGCGAGGCGGCCGACCACCTGGTCGACATCCACGGCCAGCATGCCTGGCAGAGCCTCACCCGCCCGGCGGCCACCCGCGCCCTGCTCGACAGCCAGGCCGGCATCCACACCACCGCGCTGGTGCAGCTGTTTGCCACCCGCAAGGCCGCGGCCGACGCGCTGCAGCAGGCACGCGAGCGCAGTGATGAGCTGCTGCGCGAACGTGAACGACTGGCCTGGCAGATCAATGAACTGGAAAAGCTGGCCCCCGGCGATGGCGAATGGGCCGAGCTGTCGGCCGAGCACCAGCGCCTGGCCCATGCGCAGGCCCTGATCGACGGGGCGCGCAGCGCCCTGCAGGCGGTGGCCGAAGACGACGCCGCCCATGCCGAGGGCCTGACCGGCCGCGCCATCGACGCGCTGGCCGACGTGTCTGACCACGACCCGCGCATCGCGCCCATCCTCGACTCCCTGCACGGCGCCCAGGCCCAGTTGCAGGACGCTGCCCATGCGTTGAACGCCTACCTGGGCCGCGCCGACCTGGACCCGCGCCGCCTGGCCGAGCTGGACGAACGCCTGGCCGCCTGGATGGGCCTGGCCCGCCGCTACCGCCGCCCGCCGGCCGAGCTGCCCGCGCTGCTGGCGCAGTGGCGCACCGAGCTGGCGCAACTCGACGCTGCCACCGACACCGCCGCGCTCGAAGCCGCGCTGGCCGACGCGGAGCGCCACCATCTTGCCGAGGCCCGGCGGGTCAGCGCCGCGCGCGCCCAGGCCGCCGGGCCGCTGGGCGCGCAGGTCACCCAGGCGATGCAGGGCCTGGGCATGGCTGGCGGCCGTTTCGACGTGGCCTTGCAGCCGCTGCCCGTGCCGCAAAGCCAGGGGCTGGAGACGGTGGAATTTCTCGTGGCCGGCCATGCCGGCAGCACACCGCGCCCGCTGGCCAAGGTGGCCTCGGGCGGCGAGCTGTCGCGCCTGGCGCTGGCGATTGCCGTCACCACCGCACAGGCAGCCGACGACGGCGCCGCCACGCTGATCTTCGACGAGATCGACGCCGGCATCGGCGGCGCGGTGGGCGACACCGTGGGCGCGCTGATGAAGCAGCTGGGCCATGCCGCCGGCGGCCGGCGCCAGGTGTTGGCTGTCACCCACCTGGCCCAGGTGGCCGCCTGCGCCGACCACCACTACGTTGTCAGCAAGGCCCTGGGGCCGGATGGCGCCACCACCAGCACCGTGGCCCCGGTGGTGGGCGAAGCGCGCGTGGCCGAGGTGGCGCGCATGCTGGGTGGC
Source organism: Burkholderiaceae bacterium (assembly GCA_017999135.1). Taxonomy (GTDB): domain Bacteria; phylum Pseudomonadota; class Gammaproteobacteria; order Burkholderiales; family Burkholderiaceae_C; genus Pseudaquabacterium. Next base: position 2,263 of record JAGOBT010000099.1, on the reverse strand, counting down.
GACCGCCTGGGCAGCACCAGCCTGGCCCATGCCCAGGCCATGCTGCAGCAGGCAATGCCCAGCGCGCCAGTCGCCACATCGGCCGCCACATCGGCCACCACACCGGCCGGACAGCCGCGCAGGCGCAGCAAGGCATGAGCACGATCCCGGGCAACCCGTCCACCGCAGCCAGCCACGGCACCGACATGCGCGAGCTGGTGCTGATCACCGGCATCTCGGGCTCGGGCAAGTCGGTGGCGCTGCACGCGCTGGAAGACGCCGGCTATTTTTGCGTCGACAACCTGCCGCCCGAGCTGCTGCGCGAGTACATGGCGCTGAGCCACCCGCGCTACACCCGCAAGGTGGCCATTGCCGTGGACGTGCGCGCCGCCCGGTCGCTGCCGGTGCTGGTGCCGCTGATCGACGAGCTGCGCGCCGAAGGCGTGGCCGTGCGCCCGCTGTTTCTCGATGCCAGCACCGACACCCTGGTGCGCCGCTTCTCCGAGACGCGCCGCCCGCACCCGCTCAGCCAGCCCGAGACGGGCGGCAGCGGCCAGCAGCATGCGCTGATCGAGGCCATCGAGCTGGAACGCCTGATGCTGGCCGAACTGCGCGAGGTCTCGACCATCATCGACACCAGCACGCTGCGCCCGGCCGGCCTGCGCAGCCATGTGCGGGATCTGGTGGCGGCCACCACCAGCCGGCTGACGCTGGTGTTCGAGAGCTTCGCCTTCAAGTACGGCGTGCCGCTGGATGCCGACTACGTGTTCGACGTGCGCGTGCTGCCCAACCCCTATTACGTGCGCGAACTGCGGGCGCTGACCGGGCAGGACGCGCCGGTGGCGCAGTTCCTGGCCAGCCAGCCCGAAGCAGCCGAGATGCTGCAGCAGATCGAGACCTTCATCCGCCGCTGGCTGCCCGCGCTGGCCACCGACCAGCGCGGTTATGTCACCGTGGCCATCGGCTGCACCGGCGGCCAGCACCGCTCGGTCTACATGGTCGAGCAACTGGGCCGGCGCTTTGCCGACCACGGCGCCACCGTGGTGCGCCACCGCGAACTGGTGACCGGCGATTGAGCAGCACCATGCCACCCTCGGCGGATGCCGGCCCCTGGACCGCCCTGCCGCTGTTTCCGCTGGGCACGGTGCTGTTCCCGGGCGGGTTGCTGCCGCTGAAGGTGTTCGAGGCGCGCTACCTCGATCTCATCAGCCACTGCCTGCGCACGCGCGCGCCGTTCGCCGTGGTGCGCATCCGCCAGGGCGCCGAGCTGCGCGGCAACGGCCAGGGCAAGACGCTGCTGGATGCGGTGGGCGTGCTGGCCCACCTGCAGGAGGTGGACGCCGAGCAGCGCGGCATCCTGCGGGTGCGCTGCACCGGCGGCCTGCGGGTACAGCTGGGCGCCACCCACCAGCGCGACGACGGCCTGTGGCTGGCGGTGGCCACCGCCAGCCCGCCCGATGCTGCGGTGGCCGTGCCACTGGAACTGCAGCCCAGCGCCCAGGCTCTGGGCCGGGCCATCGAATCCCTGGCCGGCCAGGGCCACCACCCCTTCCTGCAGCCGCACCAGCTGGACGATGCTGGCTGGGTGGCCAACCGCTGGTGCGAGATCCTGCCGATCTCCAGCGCCGCCAAGCAGCGGCTGATGGCGCTGGACGAGCCGGTGCTGCGCCTGCAGTTGGTGCAGGACTACCTGCAGGGCAAGGGCCTGCTGTAGCGCAGGCTCACCCTGGCGGGCCAGCCTCCAGCCAGCGGCGGATCGGCGCCGGCAGGCCCATTGCCAGCGCGTCGGCGCGTGCCACCCAACGGCCGGGCGGCAGGGCAGCCTCGATGGCCTGCCGCTGCGTTTCGGCCAGGTCGGCAGGCAACGGCCAGTGGCAGGGCTGCAGGGTCCAGTCGAGGTGGGTCAGCACATGCACCACCGGCGGCAGCAGGCGGCCATCGCCCGGCCAGCCAGCCGACAGCGCCCACAGCGCAGCGGCGTCGTCCAGTTCGGGCAGGCTCCACAGCCCGGCCCACACGCCGGCCTGCGGGCGCTGCACCAGCCACACCCGGTCGCCCCAGTCCAGCCACAGCAGCAGGTGGGCGCGGGTGCCGCGCTTGAGCTTGCGCGTCTTCACCGGATAGGCCTCGGCCCGGCCCTCGGCCCGGGCCATGCACAGCGCCGCCAGCGGGCAGGCGTCGCAGGCCGGCTTGCGCACGCTGCACAGCGACGCGCCCAGGTCCATCAGGCCCTGGGTGTAGGCCTGGATCGCGCCGTCGGTGCCGGCCTCGGGCAGCAGCGCCT
>JAGOBT010000098.1 GCA_017999135.1 Burkholderiaceae bacterium | reverse complement strand
ATCCACGCCGCCCGGCGCGGCCACCAGGCGCAGCCGGCCGCGCTTGTCGGCATCGCTGAAGGCCTTTTGCTCATAGCCGGGCGGCAGGCCGCCGCGCGCCGGCAGGATCCAGATCTGCAGGAAGTGCGTGGCGCTGCCCTGCGCGTGGTTGAACTCGCTGTGGCGCACGCCGGTGCCGGCCGTCATGCGCTGCACCTCGCCGGGCAGGATGGCCGCGCCATTGCCCATGCTGTCCTGGTGCGCCAGCGCGCCGTCGAGCACGTAGCTGATGATCTCCATGTCGCGGTGGCCATGGGTGCCGAAGCCGGTGCCCGGGGCGATGCGGTCTTCATTGATCACCCGCAGGTTGCCGAAGCCCATGTGGGCCGGGTCGTGGTAATCGGCGAACGAGAAGGTGTGCATGCTCTTCAACCAGCCGTGGTCGGCCTGGCCGCGGTCGGCACTGCGTCGGATGGTGATCATGGTCGGGTCTCCGGTGGGGGTGGGCAATGCCGCCATGGTGGCACCGGCCCGGCCGCATGGGCCCCGGCAGGTCTTGAAGCGGGCATTCAAATAAGATGAAGTCAGAGAGCCCGCCATGCCGAACAGCCCCCTGCGCCGCAACGCCCTGACACCCGACGCCTTGCAGATGATGGACATCATCGCCCGCACCGGCAGCTTTGCCGCCGCCGCGCGCGAACTGGGCCGCGTGCCGTCGGCGCTGACCTACAGCGTGCGCCAGCTCGAAGATGCGCTGGACGTGCTGCTGTTCGACCGCAGCTCGCGCCAGGCCCAGCTCACCGCCGCCGGGCAGGAACTGCTGGACGAAGGCCGCCGCCTGCTCGTGGAGATGGACGCGGTGGCCAACCGCGTGCGCCGCGTGTCCACTGGCTGGGAAAGCGAGCTCACGGTGGCGGTGGACGACGTGATCTCGCGGCTGACGGTGTTCGAGCTGGTCGAAGGTTTCTACGCGCAGCGCATGCCTGACGGCCAGCCCCCCGGCACCCGGCTGCGCCTGCGCAGCGAGGTGCTGGCCGGGCTGTGGGAGGCGCTGGTCAGCGGCCAGGCTGACCTGGCCATCGGCGCGATGATGAACGCGCCGCCGCAGACCGGCATCGAGCTGAAGCCGCTGGGCGCGGTGGAATTCGTCTTCGCGATGGCCCCGCACCACCCGCTGGCGCAGGGCACCGACCCGCTCAGCGATGCGCAGATCCTGGCCCACCGCGCGGTGGCGGTGGCCGATTCGGCGCAGCGCCTGTCGCCGGTGACGGTGAACCTGCTGCCCGGGCAGGACGTGTTCACCGTGCCCAGCATGGGCGCCAAGATCGAGGCGCTGATGCGCTGCCTGGGCGTGGGCTTCGTGCCCGAGCCGCAGGTGCGTGATGCGTTGCGCCTGGGCCGCCTGGTGGCCCGGCCGGTGCAGCGCACGCGCCCGCCGGCCCTGTTCGGCTATGCCTGGCGCAGCGCCGCCACGCCGCAGCCGCGCAAGGCGCCGCAGGGACTGGCCCTGCAGTGGTGGCTGCAGCAGCTGGACAGCCCCGCCACCCGCCACGCCCTGCTGGAGCGGCACCTGGGCCAGCCGATGGACCTGGTGTGACCGGGCCGGTGGCGACAGGCCCCTGCACCGGCCGCTTTGCCCCGTCGCCCACCGGCCCGCTGCATGCCGGCAGCGCGGTGGCCGCGCTGGCCAGCTGGCTGGACGCCCGCGCCCAGGGCGGCCGCTGGCTGGTGCGCATTGAGGACGTCGACACCCCGCGCTGCCTGCCCGGCGGGGGCGAGGTGATCCTGGGCCAGCTGGCCGCGCTGGGCCTGGTGCCCGACGCGCCGCCGCTGTGGCAATCCACCCGCAGCGCGGCCTACCAGGCGGCGCTGGACCAGTTGCTGGCCGCCGGCCTGGCCTACCCCTGCGGCTGCAGCCGGCGCGAGATCGACGCCGCCTGGGCCGCCCTGGGCCAGCCGCACGACCGCTTTGCCGAACGCGTCTACCCCGGCACCTGCCGCAATGGCCTGCACGGCAAGCCCGCCCGCGCCACCCGGCTGCGCACGGTGATCAGCGGCCAGGGCGTGCAGATCCGCTGGACCGACCGCCGCCTGGGCCCGCAACAGCAAGACGTGGCGCAGGCCGTGGGCGACTTCATCCTGCACCGCGCCGACGGCCTGTGGGCCTACCAGCTGGCGGTGGTGGTTGATGACGCTGCCCAGGGCATCACCGACGTGGTGCGCGGCGCCGACCTGGCCGACAACACCGCGCGCCAGATCCACCTGCAGCGCCAGCTGGGCCTGCCCACGCCGCGCTACCTGCACACGCCGCTGTTGCTGGCGCCCGACGGCCACAAGCTCAGCAAGCAGAACGGTGCGGCAGCGCTGGACACCCGCCAGCCGCTGGCCACGCTGCAGGCGGCCGGCGCGGTGCTGGGGCTGCCGCCGCTGCCCGCCACCACCGTGGCCGACTGGCTGGCCCAGGCCACACGGGCCTGGGCGGCGGCCTGGCCGTTGCAAGCCGCCGGCCACGGCGCGATGGCATGATGCTGCCCCTTCCTTCCCGTTGAAACGGAATCCCCATGAGCTCCCCCGCCCCCGGCCTGCTGATCGACGACACCGTGCCGGGCACCGGCGCCGAGGCCGTTGCCGGCCAGCCGGTCACCGTGCACTACACCGGCTGGCTGCACGACCCCGCCGCGCCCAACGGCCGCGGCAAGAAGTTCGACAGCAGCAAGGACCGCGGCGAACCCTTCGAGTTCGACCTGGGCGCCGGCCGCGTGATCCAGGGCTGGGACCAGGGCGTGCAGGGCATGAAGGTGGGCGGCACCCGCGTGCTGACCATCCCGCCCGAGCTGGGCTACGGCGCGCGCGGGGCCGGCGGCGTGATCCCGCCGAACGCCACGCTGGTGTTCGAGGTGGAACTGCTGGCCGAGCCCGAGCGCGTGCCGCTGCAATACGACGACGTGGTCGAAGGCAGCGGCGCCGAGGCGGTGGCCGGCCAGCGCGTCAGCGTGCACTACACCGGCTGGCTGTTCGACCCGTCCAAGGCCGACGGCCGCGGCAAGAAGTTCGACAGCAGCAAGGACCGCGGCCAGCCCTTCCGCTTTCAACTGGGCGGCGGCGAGGTCATCCGTGGCTGGGACGACGGCGTGCAGGGCATGAAGGTCGGCGGCACCCGCGTGCTGGTCATCCCGCCTGAGCTGGGCTATGGGCCGCGCGGCGCCGGCGGCGTGATCCCGCCGAATGCCACGCTGGTGTTCGAGGTGGACCTGCTCGGCGTCTGAGCCTGCCGGGCGCCGCCCCATGGACGACGCCCCGGTCGAGATCGTTCCGCCCGACCCGCGCTGGCCGGCGCTGTTTGCCGACGAGCGCGATGCCATCGCCACTGCGCTGGCGCCCTGGCTGGTCGGCGTGCCCGAGCACATCGGCAGCACCGCGGTGCCCGGGCTGGCGGCCAAGCCGGTGATCGACATCATGGCGCCGGTGGCGTCGCTGCACGCTGCGCAGCCGGCGATCGCCGCGGCGGCGGCGCTGCAGTACCTGCACGCGCCCTACCAGGCCGACGTGATGCACTGGTTCTGCAAGCCGACGCCGCAGCACCGCACCCACCACCTGCACCTGGTGCCGATCAACAGCCCGCTGTGGCATGACCGGCTGGCCTTCCGCGATGCGCTGCGCCGCGACCCGGCCTTGCGCGACGCGTACGCGGCCTTGAAGCAGGCGCTGGCAGCCACGCACCGCCACGACCGTGACGGCTACACCGCCGCCAAGGGCCCGTTCATCACCCAGGTGCTGGGCCAGGTTGCGGCGTCGGCCAGGTTGCCGATGCCGCCCACCGGCGGCGCGGGCTAAACTGCGGGCTCAACGGTCGGCAGTTCACCCAGGCGTTGCCGCGCGGTCCCCCGCGAGCTCAACCTGCCATCACCCCCACAGCCCCTCGCATCCCTTGCGTGCGACAGGCTGGAAGTCGGCAACCACCAGCGCCCCGTCACCGGGGTCCCAGTCGTGCGTGTGGAGTGCAGGCCATGCCCCGTTCCCCGCTGTCCGTCGTCGTGCCCGACGCGTCCTTGTTCGCCAAGGCGCTGGGCCAGTCCCTGAAAACCCGCCACGCCACCGGCCAGCCGCCGCCTGGCCATGTGGAACTGCTGAACCTGGTGGCCCGCGCCCTGGGCCACCGCAACCTGCAGAGCCTGCAGGCGGCAGCCCGTGCCACACCGTTGCCCGACCCCGTGCTGGCCGCCGAAGACCGGCCACCACCGGCCACGCTGACCGACAACGCCCGCAAGGCGCTGGGCCAGTTCGACAGCCGCGGCCGGCTGCTGCGCTGGCCGGTGAAGTACAGCGTGCAGACGCTGGCGATGTGGGTGCTGTGGACGCTGTTCGACGGCCGCCGCGTCTACACCGAGGCCGAGGTCAACCAGATCCTGAAGGCCGCCAACGCCTTCGGCGACCATGCCACGCTGCGGCGCGAACTCATCAACCACCGGCTGATGACCCGCAAGAGCGACTGCAGCGAATACCGCAAGCTGCCCGCCCGCCCCGACGCCGAGACCCGTGCGCTGCTGCAGGCCTGGCGCCTGCAGCGCCGCACGCTCACCGGTGAGCGGGTGGAGCGCGACGACAGCCCCCGGCGGCGGGCGGCTGCCAGAGCCTCAGCGCTGACTTGACCAAACGGCCGCCGCGGAACCGGCTTTGCCGGGCCGCTGGCGGCGCCCCCTGGGGGGAGCGCCGCAGGCGCTTCGGGGGGGACCAGACTCACACCTTGAGGAAATGCTGCCGGTAGTGCAGCAGTTCGTCGATCGACTCGTGGATGTCGGCCAGCGCGGTGTGGGCCTGGGCTTTCTTGAAGCCGGCCAGCACGCCCGGGTTCCAGCGCTTGGCCAGTTCCTTCAGGGTGCTGACATCCAGGTTGCGGTAGTGGAAGAAGTCTTCCAGCTTCGCCATGTCCTTGGCCAGGAAGCGCCGGTCCTGGCAGATCGAGTTGCCGCACATCGGGCTCTTGCCCTTGGGCACGTAAGCTTTCAGCCAGTCGATCACCGCGGCTTCGGCCGCGGCTTCGTCCACCGTGCTGGCGCGCACGCGGTCGATCAGGCCGCTCTTGCCGTGGGTGCCCTTGTTCCAGTTGTCCATGCCGTCGAGCACGGCGTCGGTCTGGTGGACGGCGAACACCGGGCCTTCGACCCGGATGGCCAGCGTGGGGTCGGTCACCACCACCGCGATCTCGATGATGCGGTCGGTGAACGGCGACAGGCCGGTCATTTCCAGGTCGATCCAGACCAGGTTCTGGTCGCTCGGCGGCAGGGCGGTGGGGGCGGTGGCGTCGGTCATCCAGGCATTGTCGCCGCCCCCGCCAACCCCAGGCAGGCGCAGCGACAATGCGCGCCATGCCGTCGATGCCCCTCACCATCCTGTTCGCCGTTGCCCTGTTGTTGTCGCTGCTGGTCAAGTTCTGGCTGGCCACGCGCCAGATGCGCCATGTGGCGGCCCACCGCGGCGCCGTGCCGGCGGCGTTTGCCGCCACGGTCACCCTGGCGGCGCACCAGCGCGCGGCCGACTACACCCTGGCCAAGGGGCGGCTGGGCCTGCTGAGCACCGCCTTCGGCACCGCCGTGCTGCTGGGCTGGACACTGCTGGGCGGGCTGGATGCGCTGAACACCTGGCTGCTGGCCACGGTGCAGCCGGCCTTCGGCAACATGGCCTACCAGCTGGCGCTGCTCGTGAGCTTCACGCTGGTCAGTGCGCTGCTGGACCTGCCGTTCGAGCTGTACAGCACCTTCCGGCTGGAGCAGCGCTTCGGCTTCAACCGCACCACGCCGAAGCTGTTCGTCATCGACCTTCTGAAGAATGCGCTGGTGGGCGCGCTGATCGGCTTGCCCCTGGCGGCTCTGGTGCTGTGGATCATGGGCGCCACCGGCGGCCTGTGGTGGCTGTGGGCCTGGGGCGCCTGGGTGGGTTTCAACCTGCTGATCATGGTGGTGTACCCCACGCTGATCGCGCCCCTGTTCAACAAGTTCGAGCCGCTGGCCGACGAAAGCCTGAAGGCCCGCGTGCAGGCGCTGATGCAGCGCTGCGGCTTTGCCGCCAAGGGCCTGTTCGTGATGGACGGCAGCCGGCGGTCGGCCCATGGCAATGCCTACTTCACCGGCCTGGGTGCGGCCAAGCGGGTGGTGTTCTACGACACCCTGCTGGCCAAGCTGAACCCCGGCGAAGTGGAGGCGGTGCTGGCGCATGAGCTGGGCCACTTCAAGCACAAGCACATCACCCAGCGCATCGTGATGGTGTTCGGCATCAGCCTCGCCGCGCTGGCGCTGCTGGGCTGGCTGGCGCAGCAGCCGGGCTTCTACACCGGGCTGGGCGTGCTGCCCAACATCGGGCCGAACGCGGGGGCGCCCAACGATGCGCTGGCGCTGCTGCTGTTCATGCTGGCGCTGCCGGTGTTCAGCTTCTTCGTGTCGCCGCTGGCGGCGCAGCTGTCGCGCACGCATGAATTCCAGGCCGATGCCTATGCCTGCGCCCAGTCCAGCGGCGCCGACCTGGCCAGCGCGCTGCTGAAGCTGCACGAGGACAACGCCGCCACGCTGACGCCCGACCCGGTGTACGTGCGCTTCTACTATTCGCACCCGCCCGCCAGCGAGCGGCTGGCCGCGCTGGCCTTGCGCAGCGCATGACGGGCGCACCCGCGGGCAACGGTCTCGTCGTGGCGGCGCACGGCCGCCACTGCATGGTCGAAGCCGCCGACGGCACGCGCCTGCTGTGCCACGGCCGCGGCAAGAAGAGCGAGGTGGTGGTGGGCGACCGGGTGCACTGGCAGCCGGCCGGCGACGAAGGCGTGATCGACAAGGTGGCGCCCCGCCGCAACCTGCTGTTCAGGCAAGACGAATGGAAGACCAAGTCCTTCGCCGCCAACCTCGACCAGCTGCTGGTGCTGGTGGCGGTGGAGCCGATGTATGCCGAGACCCAGCTGGCCCGCGCGCTGATCGCGGCCGAATCGGCCGGCATCCCCACCACCATCGTGCTGAACAAGACCGACCTGCCCACGCTGGCCGCCGCACGCGAACGGCTGGCGCCCTATGCGGCGATGGGTGTGCCGGTGCTGGAACTGTCGCTCAAGCAGCAGGGCGACGCGGCCAGTGCGGCACTGCTGCCACTGCTGGCCGGCAAGGCCACCCTGGTGCTCGGCCCCAGCGGCATGGGCAAGAGCACGCTGATCAACTTGATGGTACCGGCCGCCGCCGCCCAGGTGGGCGAGATCAGCAAGGCGCTGAACGCCGGGCGCCACACGACCACCAGCACCAGCTGGTACTGGCTGGACGACGCCCGCCACAGCGCGCTGATCGATTCACCCGGCTTCCAGGAATTCGGCCTGCGCCAGCTGCAGGCCACCGACCTGGTCGGCCTGATGCCTGACCTGCGGGCGCATGCCGATGCCTGCCGCTTCTACAACTGCAGCCACCTGCATGAGCCGGGCTGCGGCGTGCGGGCGGCGCTGGACGCGGGCCTGATCCACCCGTCGCGTTACCGCATCTATGGCGAGCTGCGCGCCGAGCTGTCGCAGACGAGGTACTGAGGACGTTCGCTCCCACGGCCTCGCAGAGCTCGGCCGGTTCGCCAGGCACAAACGGTCCCCAGGACCGTTTGTGTCCGGACTCACCCGACCAGGTTGGCCAGCGTCAGCAGCGCCACGAGCAGCATCCACAGCACCACCGAGCGCCACACCAGGCCCACCACGCTGCGCAGGTGGGCCATCTGCGGCGGATCCCCGCCGGTGGAGCCGTCGGCCGCGGCATCGTCGGTGGGGCCGCCGTTGAAGCTGCGCGACCGGTCGGGCGTGACACCCGGCGCGGCATGGCCGCCCAGCTGCACGCCCACCGCGCCGGCGGCCGACGCCAGGATCACACCCTCGTTGGCGTGCTTCCACAGCGCCGCATCACGCCGCCAGGCATTGATGGCTTCCTCGAAGTTGCCCACCACCGCAAAGCCGAAGGCCGTCAGCCGTGCGGGCACATGGTCGATCCAGGCGAACATCTGCTGGCTCACCGCCATCAGGCCCTGGTTGGCGGGCACGCCCAGCGCCTTGCTGGGAAAGGTCCAGTACCGGGCGGCGAACTCGGCCATGCGGTAGAGCACAGCACCCAGCGGCCCCAGGCCCAGGGTGGAGAACAGCACGAACCAGAAGAACACGCCGAACACATGCCGGTGCGCGGCCAGCAAGGCATGCTCGATCACATGGCGCAGCAGCTCGGTGCGCGGCAGTTCGCTGGCGTCCAGGTGGCGCCATTCGGCCAGCAGGCGGCGGGCCTCGGCCTCGTCGCCGCGGTCCAGCGCGTCGCGGATGTCGGTGTAGTAGTGGCTGAACTGGCGGAAGCCCAGCGTCAGGTACAGCACGCCCACGTCGAACAGCAGCGCCAGCAGCAGGCTCCAGTGGGCGATGGTGAGGTACACCGCACCCAGCAGCACGCCAGGCGCCAGCACCGACACGCCCCACACCACCCAGGCATGGTGGGCGCGGCCAGCGTCGAAGTTGCGGCCGGTCCAGCCCACCCAGGACACCAGCAGATGGTGCACCCAGTTGTCACGCGGCAGCGGCTTGAACTGCTCGATGACCAGGGCCAGCAGGACGGCGAAGAAACTCATCGTGGTCGATGATACCCAGCAGCCCAGGCCGTCATGGGTGCGCCAGGAAGCCGTACAGGTTGCGCAGCATGGCCGCGGTGGCGCCCCAAATGAAGTAGCTGTCGGGCGCGTTGCCCGGCCACGGCATCGACAAGAACTGCCGGGTGATGCCGCCGCCCGCATCCCAGCGGTGGCGGCGGTGGTGGGCCGGCGTCATCAAAAACTGCAGCGGCACCTCGAACGCCTCATCCACCTCGCCGGCATCGATGCGCAGGTCGAACGGCGGCTGCACCAGCCCCACCACCGGTGTGACGACGAAGCCGGTGACGGTGGTGTAGACCGGCAACCGGCCGATCACCTCGACATGGCGGCGCGCCAGGCCGACTTCTT
>JAGOBT010000097.1 GCA_017999135.1 Burkholderiaceae bacterium | reverse complement strand
TAGAAGGTGGGGTGGCGGTACACCTTGTCTTCGGCCGGGTCGAAGTACATGCCCTTGTCGCCAGGGTCGCTGGCGGTGATCTGGGCGCTGGGCACCACCGACACGCTGCAGCCCTCCTGCCGGCGGGTGTAGACGTCACGGGCCATCTGGATGGCCATGGCGGCGTCGGCCGCATGCAGGCTGCCGCAGTGCTTGTGGTCCAGGCCGGCGCGGCTGCGCACGAACACTTCCCACAGGGGCCATTCTTGCTGGGTGTTGGGGGCGGTCATCTGGATCTCCGTGTTCAGGCAGCTTGCTGCCGCGTGGCTTGCTTGCGTGCATGGGCCAGCGCGGCCTCGCGCACCCAGGCACCGTCGTCCCAGGCTTTCACACGCTTGGCGAGGCGCTCCTGGTTGCAGGGGCCGTCACCGGCCACCACGCGGAAGAACTCGGGCCAGTCGATGCTGCCGAAGTCCCAATGGCCGCGGCCTTCGTTCCATTGCAAGTCGGGGTCGGGCAGGGTCACGCCCAGCACCTTGGCCTGGTCGACGGTGGCGTCGACGAACTTCTGGCGCAGCGTGTCGTTGCTGACGCGCTTGATGCCCCAGCGCATGCCCTGGGCGCTGTTCGGGCTCTGGTCATCGGGCGGGCCGAACATCATCAGGCAGGGCCACCACCAGCGGTTCACCGCGTCCTGCACCATGGCGCGCTGGGCGTCGATGCCCTGCTGCATCATCACCAGCAGGCTGTCGAAACCCTGGCGCTGGTGGAAGCTCTCCTCGCGGCAGATGCGGATCATGGCTCGCGCATAGGGTGCATAGCTGCAGCGGCAGATCGGCACCTGGTTCATGATGGCCGCGCCATCGACCAGCCAGCCGATGGTGCCGATGTCGGCCCAGGTCAGCGTGGGGTAGTTGAAGATGCTGCTGTACTTGGCCTTGCCGCTGTGCAGCGCGTCGACCATCGCATCGCGGCTGGTGCCCAGCGTCTCGGCCGCGGCGTACAGGTACAGGCCGTGGCCACCTTCGTCCTGCACCTTGGCCAGCAGGATGGCCTTGCGCTTGAGCGTGGGCGCGCGGCTGATCCAGTTGCCCTCGGGCAGCATGCCCACCACTTCCGAATGCGCATGCTGGCTGATCTGGCGCAGCAGCGTCTTGCGGTAGTTCTCGGGCATCCAGTCCTTGGCCTCGATGAAGTCGCCGGCGTCGATGCGGGCATCGAAGCGTTCCTGCAGCGCCAGCTCTTCGGCCGAGCGCAGCGCCTTCGGCGCCTCGCCCAATTCCTTGGGCATGGTGTCCATTGCCTGGGTGTACATGGGGCTACCTTTCGTGGATGCGGGAAATCAGGCCTTGCGCAGGTCCTGCACGCGGCGGGCCTTGCCGGTCAGGGTGCGCTCGATGCTGTCGGGCGGCAGCACGTCGATGCTGGTGCTCACGCCCACCAGGGTCTTGATGCGGCGCTGCAGCCAGTGCTTCAGTTCACTGATGTCGCTGGCCGACGCCTGGGCGCTGGCCACGTTCAACTCGGTGCGCACCTTCAGCGTGTCCAGCGGGCCGTCGCGGCCCACCACCAGCTGGTACTGGCCCGACAGCTTCGGGCTCTGCAGCACGATCTCTTCGATCTGGGTGGGGAACACGTTGACGCCACGGATGATCAGCATGTCGTCCGACCGGCCGACGATCTTGCCCATGCGACGGAAGCTGCGCGCGGTGGGCGGCAGCAGCCGGGTCAGATCACGCGTGCGGTAGCGGATGATCGGCAGCGCTTGCTTGGTCAGGCTGGTGAAGACCAGTTCGCCTTCGCTGCCGTCAGGCAGCACCGCGCCGGTCTCGGGGTCGATGATCTCGGGGTAGAAGTGGTCTTCCCACACCACCGGGCCGTCCTGCGTCTCCACGCATTCACTGGCCACGCCGGGGCCCATCACCTCGCTCAGGCCGTAGATGTCGACCGCCTGGATGCCGGCATCGGCCTGGATCTGGGTGCGCATGGCTTCCGTCCAGGGTTCGGCACCGAAGATGCCGACGCTCACCGACATGGCCGCCGGGTCCAGGCCCTGGCGGCGGAATTCCTCGATCAGCACCTGCATGTAGCTGGGCGTGACCATGATGATGTCGGGCTTGAAGTCGGTGATCAGCTGCACCTGCTTCTCGGTCTGGCCGCCGCTCATCGGCACCACGGTGCAGCCCAGCTTCTCGGCGCCGTAGTGCGCGCCCAGGCCGCCGGTGAACAGGCCGTAGCCGTAGGCCACATGCACCATGTCGCCCGGCCGGCCGCCAGCCGCCCGGATGCTGCGCGCCACCAGGTGCGCCCAGGTGTCGATGTCACCTTGCGTGTAACCCACCACCGTCGGCTTGCCGGTGGTGCCGCTGCTGGCGTGGATGCGCACCACCTGCTCTCGTGGCACCGCGAACAGGCCGAACGGGTAGTGGTCGCGCAGGTCCTTCTTGCCGGTGAACGGAAACTTCGCCAGATCGGCCAGCGTCTTGCAATCCGACGGATGCACACCGGCCTGGTCGAAGGCGTTGCGGTAGTGCGCGACGTTGTCATAGGCACGCTGCAGCGTGGCCTGCAGGCGCTGCAGCTGCAGCGCGGTGATCTCGTCCCGGCTGGCGGTCTCGATGGCTTCCAGGTCGCCAGGGGCGGGGGTGCGCACGGGCATCGGTTGTCTCCGGATGGGTGTGTTCAGTCCTGGCTTCAGGCAGCGGGCGGAACGACAGGCTTGCCGCGTGCGGTGTAGCTGCGGCCGCGGAACACCGCGATGCGCTCGCCGCGCTGGTTGGTCACCGTCACGTCGTACACGCCGGTGCGGCCGGCCTTGCTCACCTCGGTGCAGGTGGCGGTCAGCACGTCGCCCAGGCGGCCGGGGGCCATCAGGTCGACGGTGAAGCCCGAGGCCACCGTCAGCTCGTTGTAGCTGTTGCAGGCAAAGGCGAAGCTGCTGTCGGCCAGCGTGGTGATCAGCCCGCCATGGCAGATGGCATGGCCGTTGAGCATGTCCTGCCGCACCGTCATCTGGATCGTGGCCCGACCCGGCGCCACGCTGGTGATCTGCATGCCCAGCATCTTGGTGGCATGGTCGCCCACCCACATCGCGTCGCGCACCTGTTCGGCCAGGGCCTGGGCGGCGGCGGCATCGGGCGGCAGGGTGGTGGTCATCGGGATGGATCCAGCGTTGGGTGGGCGGGCCGGCCTGTCGAATTACTTTCGACCGACCGGTCGGTCAATGTTATGTGCAAGCCGACATCTGATGCAAGTCAAGAAACCCCGTGTTTACCCGCGCCGTCGCCAAGCCAACCCTGGCGTCAGGGCTGCGCCACCCCCCTGCCAGCCAAATGCCGCCGGGATCGCGATACTCACCCACCAACGCCGCATGCAGGCCCACGCGCGCCAATCGAGGAGCTCCCATGACCAATCCCAGCTTCGAGCAGTTCAAGACCACCCAGTTGGCGCAGGGCTTCGACGAGGTGCTGGAACGGCCATGGGCGCCAGGAACGGTGGTCGGCACGCACAGCCATCCGTTCTCGGTCAGCGCCCTGGTGGTACAGGGCGAACTGTGGCTGACGGTGGGCGACGACACCCGCCATCTGCAGGCCGGCGACCAGTTCACCCTCGGCCATGGCGTGCCGCACGCTGAGCGCTATGGCGCAGACGGTGCCGTCTTCTGGGTGGCACGGCGCAACGCGGCCTGATGGCACGACTGCAAGGCGCGCGCCGGGCGACAATGCGCGATTGACCCAGCACTGCCGCCCTGCGGCGCCGCCATGCCCGATCCGACCGACCTGCCTGTCACGCCCCCGCCCGCCGACGAGGCGCCCTCTGCGGCGTCCGCTGACACGACATCCGATCAACCTGACGACTTGCTGGCCAGCCCGGACGACGCGCCTGACGCTGCCGGCGACGACACCACCGCCGATGACACCGCAGCCGATGCCGGCGCTGAACCTGCCGAGCCCGCCGCGGCCGCCACCGCAGCCGGCAGCCCCGCCCTGCCCCAGCTGACACCCGCTGCGGCGGCCGACCTGCTGCGACAGCACTTCCCGGCCCTGTTCGCCGGGCCGGCCAAGCCGTTCAAGCTGCGCATCCAGCAGGACATCCAGGCCCGCGCGCCGGGCGTGTTCAGCAAGGGCACCCTGTCGGCCTACTTCCGCCGGCACACCGGCAGCACGGCCTACCTGATCGGGCTGAGCAAGGCCACCCATCGATTCGACCTGGACGGCCAGCCCGCCGGCGAGTTGAGCGACGAGCACAAGCAGGCCGCCTTGGCCGAACTGGCCCGCCGCCGCCAAATCACCCGCGAGCGTGAACAGCAGGCACATGCCCAGCAGCGTGAACAGCAGCGCGAAGCCCAGCGCGCCCAGATGGCGCAGCAGGCCGAACAGCAGCAGGCCCGCCTGGCGCGTGCCGCGCTGCTGCGCGACTTCCAGCGCACCACGCTGACGCTGGCCAACTTCTGCGCACTGAAGAGCATGACGCCCGAGGTGCTGAACCCGCTGCTGGACCAGGCGAAGCAGGAAGCCGCCGAAGCCCCGCCGATGCCGCCCCGCGGCTTCGACGACCGCCGGGGCCCGCGGCCCGAAGGCCGGCCGGACCACCGACCCGATGCCCGGCGCGATGCAGGTGGTCCACGCGGCCTTGGTGGTCCCGGTGCACCTGGGGGCCCACGCCCCGACCACCGCGGCCCGCGCCGTGACGACCGCCGCCCGGCACGGCCCGGCGGCAACGCCGCGCCGCGCGGCCCGCGGGGGCCCGCTGGTCAGTCGTAGACGATGTAGCGGTGGGCGTCGGTGTCGGGCGTGCCGTCCAGCACCGCGCCAGGCTCGGCCCCCGGCTGCCAGCACAGCACCTGCTCGATCTTGGCGGCCAGCGCCAGGTCCTTGGCGGTGATGCCGCCGGCATCGTGGGTGTTCAGCGCAATGGCCACCATGGCATAGCTGACCTGCAGCTCGGGGTGGTGCCAGGCCACCTCGGCCAGGTGGCCGATGGTGTTGACGGCCATCAGCGTGCCCTTCCAGCCACCGGTGCGCAGCGTGCGGCGGATCGCGCCGTCCGACACGGTCCAGCGTGGCAGGTGGGCCTGCAGATGGGCCTGCACCTCGGCAAGGGGCAACACGGCGTTGGCCGCAGCGGACATGGCTTCAACTCCTGGCGAACTCGGGCATGCAAGGCTAGTAGCGCCTGCCTGACCCTGCGGCCGGCGGGTTGA
Source organism: Burkholderiaceae bacterium (assembly GCA_017999135.1). Lineage (GTDB taxonomy): Bacteria > Pseudomonadota > Gammaproteobacteria > Burkholderiales > Burkholderiaceae_C > Pseudaquabacterium. The sequence continues at coordinate 3,805 of JAGOBT010000097.1, read as the reverse complement.
TCCGGCGCTGCCCGCTCAGCGCGTGGGCGGCAGGGCCACCACCCGCAATTCCACCCGACGGTTGGGCAGCAGGCACTCACGCAGCTCGGCCTGCGACGCGAACTTGCCATTGCAGGCCTGCACCTGGCCGCTGTCACCCGCGGCTTCCAGCACCACGGACGCGGTGTCGGCCCCGGGCAGGCCCAGTTGCTGCAGCATGGCCCGCACCGTCGCTGCGCGCCGCTCCGACAGTTGCCGGTTGTAGTCGACGTTGCCCGTGCTGTTCAGCCGGTCGGCATGGCCGATCAGCACCAGCCGCTGCGCCACCAGCCCACGTGCCTTCACCTGGGCCACCAGATCCTGCAACTGCTGCAGGCTGAAGGCGCGCACATCGGCTGCGGCATGGCGGTCGAAGTTGAACAGCACGCTGGCGCCCAGTTCCACCGGGACCAGCGGCGGAGGTGCGGGCGGCGGCGGTGGCACCACCACCGGCGGGGGCGGCGCGGGTGGCGGCGGCGGGTCGCAGCGCTCGGCCAGCTCCTTGGCGTCAGCCAGCAGGTCTTCGGCCAGCTGCACGTAGGGCTTGGCCTGGCGCCAGCCGATCTGCACCTGCTCATGGCCGGCATGCACCAGTTCCACCTCGGCGCAGGCGGTCTTGGCCTGGGCGCAGCGCCAGCCGCGCTGGTTGCGCAGGCCCTGGGCCAGGGCCCAGAGATCCGGCCGCAGGCGCTCGGCACCGGCCACCAGCGGCGTGTCCATGGTCAGCAGTGGCTGGCCACCTTCCATGCCGCGGGCCAGGGCATCGGCCTCGGTCAGCGCGGCCTGCGGAAACGGACCGCGGTCGTTGCGGGTGTGTTCGTGGAAGCTGACGTCCAGCCAGCACTGGGCCTTGGCCAGGTGGTAGTCGCGCAGCGGCCGGCCGCCGGCATTGATGGCCCGCAGCCGGGCCTGCACGGACTCATAGGTCTGCTGGTCGGCGGCGATGGCGCGGTCGCTGATGCGCTGGTCGGGCGCGGTCAAGGTGGGCTGGGCCAGGGCGCTGGCCATGCTGGCCACCAGGGTGGCGGCCAGCAAGGTGGCGCGGATGCGGTGTGGGCGTGTCATCGGGTTCTCGCTCGTCAGCGGGCTCAGCGGTCCAGGCTTCTGTTGATCTGCGGGTCGCGGGTGCGCCAGAGGGTCTCGTCGAACTTGAAGCGCAGCCGCAGGTAGGCGCCCTGCTGGGTGTATTCATAACCTGCCAGGTCAGCGTCACCCCGGAAGCCGCTGTGGTTGTAGCCGGCCGACAGCCACAGGTTCTGCTGCACCAGGTAACCGGCCTCGACGCCCAGCGCCTGCTGGCGGGCACCGCGCTGGCCCATCTGCACGGCGGCCATGGCACCGATGTCCCAGCGCTCGGTGATGTCGTAGACCACGCGGCCAGCCAGCAGCTGGGCGTTGAAGCGGCTGCGCACGCCGGCTTCCAGGGTGTCGGTCTGCCACTTGCCGGCGACGCGGCCGGTCAGCCACCAGGGCCGCGACGGATGCCAGTCGGCATGGGTGGACAGGATCCAGGCGCGGCTCTGCAGTTCGCCCGACGCGGCATCGCTGGCGTCCTTCTCCAGCTTGTGCTCGATCTTGACCAGCGCATTGAAGCGGTTGTGGTCCACCGGCCGCCAGGCGAGGCCCAGCTGGGCGCGGTTCTGCAGCACATCGCCGCGGGCGGCGTAGTCGGTCTGCAGGAAGTGGTTGCGCGCCAGCAGGGTCCAGTCGCGGTCGAGCTTGCGGGCGGCCATCACCTGCCACAGCGTGGTGGTGAAGCGCTCGTCGGTGGCGGTGTCGGCCAGGTCGCCGCTGCGCCGCAGCTCCAGCCGGGTGCTGCCCTTCCACAGCGGGTCGGCGGTGTAGTCCAGCCCCAGCGCGATGGCCTGGGCCTTGGCGGTGTTGCCGTTGAGCACATGGATCTGCTCATAGGCCGCGGTGGCGCGCAGGCCGTCTGCCAGGTCGAAGCCCTGGCGGATGCCCGAGGCCAGCTGGGTGTCGCGGCCGCTGATCGCATCACGCAGGCGGTATTCGCTGAACACCTGGGTGTCGCGCAGCACACTGGAATCGACACCGAACACCAGCGCATTGGCGCGGGCGCCGGTCTCGGTGACGCCGGCCAGGCTGACCCAGCCGCTCTGCCGCTCATAGCGGCCGTAAAGCCGGGTGCGTTCACCCAGGCGGTAGTCGCCGCCCAGGGCAATGCGCCGGCGCCGGTCGCCCGACACATCGCCTTCCACCTCGGCGCCGAGGCTGAAGCGCTCGGTGGCGCGCCAGCCGGCGCCAAGGCGCACGGTGTCGCTGCGCAACTGGGTGCCTACCGGCAGGCTGCTGACGGCCGTGGCCAGGCCACCCTGGCCGATGACCGGCAGGCCGGTGGCGGTGTCGATGGTCTGATTGCCATAGCCCAGCGCGCCGCCGGCCGCCCCGGTGACGATGCTGCCACTCAGGCCGCTGGTGTCGCCGAAGGGCAGCGTCGACCAGCCGTTGGCCTGGGTGCCCACCGTCTCGCGCCGGGTGCGCAGGCCGGCATCCAGCGTGAGCCGGTCGGTGGCCAGCCACTGCAGGCCCAGGCCGGCGGCTTGGCGGGTGCCGCCGCCGGTGTTGCGGTCTTCGCTGGCCAGGGCCTCGGCCTGCAGCTTCAGCGTGTCGGTGAAGCGCCAGCTGGCCTGGGCTTGTGCCTCGCCACGGCCGCCATTCAGCGGTGCGGCGGTGTTGTTGAAGCTCGGGTCGGACCGGCCGACGAACAGCCGCGCGTCGAGTTGCTCGCCTTCATGGGCCAGTTCCACCCGCCAGGCGTTGCCCGACGCCTCGCCCGTGCGGCCGGCCAGGCCGGGCGTGGTGACCTGGTTGGTCGGGTTGGTGTTGACCGTGCTCTGGCTGCGGGCCAGCTCGGCCACCAGCGCGGTGCGCGGCCCCAGGCGCAGCGTGGCATTGGCGCTGGCCAGGTCGTAGGGCGCCAGGTCGTTGCGGTCCTGCACCAGACTGCCGCCGATTTCCACCTGCGGCGTGATGCGCCACTGCGCATCGCCACCCAGCACCCAGAAGGCGTCGCCGCCCTGGTCGACCTCGTAGCTGACGCGCAGCGTGACCGGGTTGAGCTGGTCGTCGACCGACGGCAGGAACTGGTTCAGGAGGATGCGGCCCGAGAACGGCTCGAAGCTGTAGTCGACCAACCGCGCCAGCGCGCGCACGCTGACGATGCGCGCCGGCTGCTGGCGGTCACGCACCACCACTTCCACCTTCTCGCTGCCCTCGACCACCGCGTTGTTGCGCAGGCCGTAGGGGCCGCTGCCCTGGCTGGCGAATTCCTGCACCACCTGGCGCAGGCTGTCGTGGAAGGCAAAGACATTGCCGGTGAGGCCGTCCTTCTCATGGTGCAGACGCACGCCGGTGGCCGTGCGGTTGTACTGGCCCAGGCTGCGCTGCTTCAGGCTGGCGCTGTTGCCCTGCCCCACCTGTTGCGTGAAGCCGTCGCCGGTGACGAAGTCGCCGAACAGCGCATAGCTCTTGTCCTTGTCGACCCGCACGAACAGCTTGCTGCCCGAGCGGGCGTCGACGCTGCGCAACGACGCATCGCCGTAGACCGGATACACCTCGTCGGGCCGGATGTCGCGCAGCAGGCGGGCACGGGTGTCCTTGTCGCTGTCGTAGGCGGCGGTCAGCAGCAGGTCGCCGCGCACCGTGCCCTTCAGGTAGAAGGCGGTGCGCACGCCCAAGTGGGCCTTGCCGCTGTTGAAGCTGCGGCTCCAGGCCTGGATCTCGCGCTCGAACACATCGCCCTGCTGCACCGCCTGCAGCGCGCCGC